>NZ_JAMXXO010000016.1:0-73810 GCF_024129115.1 Acinetobacter lwoffii | reverse complement strand
GGATTACCCATGTGAGAGTAAGTCATCGCCAGCTCATTATTCGAAACACCCCCAACTAAGGTTGGGGGTGTTTTTTTTATGCGTGGGATTTTAGTCAAATAGCTCTTGGAATTGTTGAATATTGATTAAAAACTAGACTCATGGGTTTAGATTTTTAAGGAATAAGTAAGACTTTAGTCGGATATTGCATGAAAAGTAGCTGTGTTGAACTAAGTTGTTGCGAAGACATGGCGATAAGAATCATTAAAAATAATAAATAAGAGTTAGGGTCATGTGTCGTGCTGAAAACAACGAAAAAAACTCACAGGAGGTGAGTAAAAATGGCAGAAAACATGAAGCGAGTAGCAAACACTGTAAGTGTGAATGATGTGATTGATCAGGCAAAATTCACTAAATTTCACTTAAGCATTGTATTATGGTGTTTGTTTATTGTCCTATTTGACGGATATGATTTAGCAATTAACGGTGTCGTTCTGCCTCTACTTATGCAAGAGTGGGGCATGAGTGCTGTTCAAGCAGGCATGCTTGCAAGTACAGCACTCGCTGGCATGATGTTTGGAGCCATGCTATTTGGGATGCTTGCAGACAAAATTGGTCGTAAAAAAGTTATCTTGATTTGTGTTTCTTTATTTAGTGCTTTTACATTTTTAGGTGGATTTACCACTAATCCAACAGAATTTGGTATTTTACGTTTTATTGCTGGTTTAGGGATTGGTGGTGTATTACCAAACTTAGTCGCTCTAACGTCTGAATATGCACCTAAACGTTTAAAAAGCACACTGGTAACCACCATGTTTAGTGGTTATGCGGTGGGCGGTATTATGGCTGCATTATGCGGTACATGGTTTACACCAAGTTTTGGTTGGGAAATTATGTTCTTCATTGCAGGTATTCCCTTACTTTTTGTTCCATTTTTTTGGAAGTTCTTACCTGAGTCTTTAACTTTCCTCGTTAAAGAACAAAAAGTGAATGAAGCACGTCGTTTTATCAAGCAAGTCGAGCCAACTGCAGACATACAAGCAGATACTGAACTGGTTCTAGCTAGCGCTGATCAGACCCAAAGTGCATCAGTAAAAGCTTTATTTACAGAAAATCGTGCCACAGGAACATTCTTATTTTGGATTGCTTTCTTTATGTGCTTACTCATGCTTTACGCACTTGGAAGCTGGCTACCAAAACTGATGATGGCAGCGGGATATTCTTTAGGCAGCAGTTTAATGTTCTTATTAGCACTGAATATTGGTGCCGTGATCGGAACCATTAGCGGCGGTATTTTGGCAGACCGTTTTGACTTTAAACCTGTTCTTATGAGTATGTTAACTGTCGGTGTACTATCTTTGGTTGGTTTGGGCTTTAATTCTCCAACCCCTGTTATTTATTTACTTGTGAGTTTAGCAGGTGCCTCATCTATTGGTACCAGTATCTTGTTATATAGCTATGTTGCTCAATACTATCCTGTTGCAGTACGTTCTACTGGTATTGGTTGGGCTTCTGCTGTAGGGCGTACAGGTGCAATTGTTGGCCCAATCGTGATTGGTATGCTGCTTGGTATGGAGTTACCACATAAATGGAACTTTATCGCGGTAGCAATGCCAGGTATTATTGGTATCATCGCTATTTCAATGATTCGTAAGCCACAACCTGGTCGCGTTATGGTGAAAAAATTAAAAACAGCTAAAATTTAAACTCTCGTAATTGACCTACTCAGTTAAAAAGCTCCTTACTTAAAGGGGCTTTTTCATATCTTTAGTATGAAATTAAATCAATATTCAATTGGTCAAAAGAATAAGCGGATTAAAAGAGCTTAAATATTGGACGAATTAAAAAATAAACATCAATTATTCAAAAGTTTATACTAATAATAGTGTGACATATCACGCAAATAAATGACATTTTCGAGAGCATAGCAGAATATCAATTAGTCTTATTGTGCCTTAAATCCTGCTTGCGTATATTGCCTGACATTGAAGATTGACTTCAGTCTTCAACAAGATGTTATGGACAAGTACTCATGGGAGATGAGAACGATGACAACGGAAAAAATAGATGTAAATTCTGTAGTCGATAATGCGAAATTCACGCCTTTCCACTTCAATGTAGTTGCTTGGTGTTTACTCATTATCTTATTTGATGGCTACGATCTGGCAATCAATGGTGTAGTTTTACCGTTATTGATGCAAGACTGGGGCTTAAGTGCAGTGCAGGCCGGAATGCTTGCAAGTACCGCACTGGCCGGCATGATGTTTGGTGCGATGATCTTTGGTTCCCTCGCGGACAAGATCGGTCGTAAGAAAGTAATCATGATCTGTATTGTATTATTCAGTGGTTTAACTTTTGCGGGTGGCTTTGCCTCAAATCCAACCGAATTCGGTATTTTACGTTTCCTTGCCGGTCTTGGTATTGGTGGTGTAATGCCAAACCTGGTGGCATTGACTTCAGAATATGCTCCACAAAAAATGCGTAGTACCCTGGTAACCACCATGTTTAGTGGTTATGCCGTTGGTGGTGTAATGGCTGCGTTATTGGGCTCATGGTTTACCCCAAGTTTTGGTTGGGAAATCATGTTCTTTATCGCGGGTATTCCATTATTTTTATTACCGGTAATCTGGAAATTCCTGCCTGAATCGCTGGCATTTATTGTGAAGCAGAACAAGCAGGCTGAAGCACGCCAAATTGTACGTCGTCTGGCGCCAAATCTGACAGTAACGGATAACACGGTACTTACTTTGCCACAGGAAAATGTGCCTGAAGCAGCGAACGTGGTCAGCTTGTTCCGTCGTGGTCGTGCGGTCAATACCTTACTGTTCTGGGTCGCGTTCTTTACTTGTCTGTTAACCATGTATGCACTGAGCAGCTGGTTGCCGAAGTTAATGATGGCAGCGGGCTATTCGATGGACAACAGCCTGATGTTCATGATGGTGATGAACGTGGGTGCGGTTGTAGGTATTGTGGGTGGTGGTATTCTGGCGGATCGTTTCCACCTGAAACCGGTACTGATGGTTCTGGGCATGATGGGTGCGATTGTAATGAGCTCAATGGGCTTTGCATCTAACCAGTTCTTGCTTTACATTTTGGTATTCCTAGCGGGTGCAGCGTCGATTGGTTCACAAATGTTGCTATATAGCTATGTTGCACAGTTCTACCCACTTGCGGTACGTTCGACAGGTATTGGCTGGTCTTCTGCGATTGGTCGTATGGGCGCGATTGTAGGGCCGATCCTGATTGGTGGTTTGCTTGGTATGAACCTGCCTGCTTACTTCAACTTTATGGCAGTCGGTTTGCCGGTTCTGATTACTGCAATTGCGGTTGCGTTAATCATGCATGACAATGAATCTGAGAAGATTGGTTCAATTGAACCAGCAGTGTCTAAAGCTTAAAGCTAAGTATTAAATAAGAAGCCTCCGAAAGGGGGCTTTTTTATGGTTATTAGTTGATAAAAACTAATTCACAATTTATTTTGTAGTAATTAACTGAATTATAAATATCATGACCTTAGAATTATTTATAGCATCTTTAGCTCTCTTAATTTCAGTAATGCAATTATGGAAAACTTATTTTTATAAATCTAAACCATTCTTCACGATTGGAACTTTAACAGAACAAATTTATCCGATAAAAAGTGCTAGTGAAGAATGGTATGTGTGTAGTTTTCATATGCCAATTTCAATCTCGAATCATGGTGCTCAATTACTGATTATTGAAAAACTTAGACTGAAGTTGGTTTATCAAGATATTGAATTAAAGAATAACTATGAATATCTCTATGCTAAATGGATTCTTGATACAAAAGATTCCAAAAAAATTGATAGTGATCGATTCAGATGGATAAATGATATTGATCTTGAAGATTGGATTCCTCAACTTATTCAAGCCCGATCTATACAATCAAAAAGTTTTATTTTTGAAACCCGCTGGGATTTTCCTATCGATCAGAAGTTGACAGTTACTTTGCAAGGTAAGCTTATGAAATCTAACTCTTGGAGCGATATAAGTTCATGGGATATAAATCATAATCTCACTGTTTGGCAAATGTTGGTGATGGGTGGAAGTTCCATTGGTCATACTACAGAGCCAAAAGTTTTAAGAAGATCAAAAGCCTTATCTAATAAAATTTATATTAAGAATAAGATAGAATTTAATCCTGATAATTCTTTTTTGATACCTTCTTATTCAAATAAAAAAAATGCTCTATCTAAAATTTTAAAGATACTGAATAAGCATTAATTTAAATATTAGACCTCTTGCGAAAGTATCGTTTTACCTAATTTTTGAATTGGCTAAAACCTTATAATATGTAGCTTTTGGCTGTTTAAATTTTAAATTTTGACTAACGCAAGAAGTCTATTATTCTTAGTATTATTGAGATAAGGTAATGTGATAATCGCGCTATTCTAAATAGAGTAGAGGTATAGAAAATATGAATATTAATTCATTCTCCCCAATCCCTGAAGGTGATGAAGAACTGCATCTTCCTGAACTGGTGTACTGGGCATCTCTTGGTGATGTTGAACAGGTTGAGCAGGGCTTGCAAGAAGGTCTGGACGTCAACTCCGCCGATGAAGAAGGCTATAGTGCCTTACAGGCTGCAGCTGAAAATGATCATTTAGACGTAGTTAAGCTTCTGGTTAGCAAGGGCGCAGATATTGCACATCGCAGTCCAAATACTGCTTTAGAACTGGCTGAAATGGCCGGAAATAAAGACGTGGTGACTTATCTGAAAAGTTTGGCCGGTGGTGTCTGAATATAAAAAAGAACCTCAATGTTGAGGTTCTTTTTTTATGGTATGAGCTTAGGCAGCATCGCCTTCAAGTTCTTTTAAGATCGCTTCATTGAAAGCCGGTAAATCGTCCGGATTGCGTGAAGTAATCAGTACCCAGTCACCGGTATTGCAGCGGTGAACCTGTTCATCGACCCATTTCCCGCCGGCATTTTCCAGATCCAGTTTGATGCTCTTATACGAAGTCAGATTCTTATCTTTAATGCGCTGTGCATCAATCAAAGTCCATGGCCCATGACAGATCGCGGCAATCGGTTTGTGATTGTCGGCAAAATGCTGAATGATTTTTTGCGCATCCTGATTGATTCTTAAGGTATCCGCGTTGACTGTACCGCCGGGAATCACCAAAAGATCATAATCATTCAGATCGACGTGTTCAAGACTGGTATCCGGCGTGTATTGGGTAGCAGCCTTGGTATCACCTTTGACCGTCGCGACATCTTCATTTTTTTCTGCAGCATGAATGACTTCAAAACCTTTGGACTTTAGAAAATTTAAAGGCTCAGTGAGTTCATCATGTTCAATGCCTTGATTGGATGTAATAAAGAGGACCTTTTTTACCATGATTGCTGTTCCCAAAAAATGTGAGGATTTTTAGCTTAACAACAAGGGGATTCTTACAATGTTGGAGTTTTAGCTCGGAACTGTTAAGCAATGATAAATAAAATAATAGGCAGAAAAAAAAGCCCCGACATCCTGTCGGGGCTTTTTCGTATCTCGTGATTTAGGTATAACTCCTGTCGTACCTCACGTCCTGGTGTTGCGATGTTATTCTTGTTTTTAGGTCTTCTGGAGCATCCTGCTCTCTATGTTTATAAAGTAATACACATCCCGGTGGCGCACTAGCAGCAGATTGCGGTTATTGCTGTACGCTTTGGCTTACATCAGCGCAGAGAAATTGAGCTGTGCAAGCTTAACCAGTTGTATTGCATTAAAAATGCACATCTAGACCGATATAAGGGCCTTTAAATTCCAGCTGTAAATCTGGACGTTGATCCTGTTCAAAATCCACTTGCATGATGCGATAACCGATTTTGGCACCGACATCGACCAGCAGATTATCAATGAAATCATATTGCAGTTCGGCTTGTACATCGGTCTTTCGGGTATCATCACTGCCGTGACTGTAAACCGCTTCTGCTTGGGCACTCAGTCCGGTAAAGGGTAATTTAACCCCGGCTGTTGCATAGAGCAGTGGGCTGTATTCATCCAGATCGTATTGAGTGAAAACTCCGGTCGTCAGGTTTTTCACAGTACCATCCAGATTGGTTAAACCTGCGCCTATATCCGCATGCACAATAGTATCTAGCAATTCATAATACAGAATATAGTCAATATTGTTCAGCTCAATTTCTGAGGCATTGATAAGAGAACTCTGTTCGCTATTGCTGTCCAGATTGACGTATTTAATCTTGGCATTTGGTAACAATGGCACAGGATGTTCTACAGCGACAGATAGCTGCGCTGTACCTTGTCGATCTAGCTCATGCTTGAAATTGTTATCCTGACTATAGCCGTCAAAATCCCAGTAACTGAGATCTGCTTTCACGCCGATTACATCTGCATGACTGAGCGTACTGAGTCCAAAACCGAATAATAAGGTGGTGAGTATTTTTGCGCGCATGGCTCTATTCCCTAAAGCTTTATTAAAATTGGAGGTGTCTGGTTACTTAAAAACATCTTCTTAATATGGAGTAGCAAGTGCATGATATAGAGAATTTCAAAAATGTATATCCTTGGATTTTGCAGGACAATAAGATGGTAGCGAGAAGCACACAACAAGCGAAAGAGTATGCATTATATGTCGCCGGTCAGGTGGCTCAGACGGGTGAATGGCTAGAGGTCAAACATAAATATAACCACGAACTGTATGCCCGTGTCGCTTTGGCAGATGCCAACACACTGGAACAGGCGATTCAGTCTGCCGTAGACGCAGAAGCCGAAATGGCTGCCTTAGAGCCGTTCCAGAAACAGAAAATTCTGCTGCATTGCGTACGCCGTTTTCGTGAGATTCATGAAGAACTGACCGAAATTCTGATTGCAGAAGGGGGCAAACCGCGTAAAGCAGCTGAAGCCGAAGTTGAGCGTCTGATTAATACCTTTCAGATTGCCGCAGATGCCGTGACCCAGGTTGATCAGGGACGTATGCTGCCTTTGGCCGTGACTGCGGCAGCATCCGGTTATCAGGGTATTGTGAAGCAGGTGCCGATTGGTGCAGTGTCTCTGATCAGTCCGTTTAATTTTCCTTTAAACCTGACCGCGCATAAAATTGCTCCTGCGATTGCAGCCGGTTGTCCCTTTGTGCTGAAACCACCTAGCCTGACCCCGATTTCTGCCTTAAAAATTGCTGAAATTCTGGCGGAAACCGATTTACCGCGAGGTGCGTTTTCGGTATTGCCCTGTCCGCGAGAGCTGGCTGATCTACTGGTCACCGATGAGCGTTTTAAATTACTCAGTTTTACCGGTTCCGATGCTGTAGGCTGGGATATGAAAGCGCGTGCCGGACGCAAAAAAGTGGTCTTGGAGCTTGGTGGCAATGCTGCCGTCATGATTGAGCCGGATACCGAAATTAACGATGCCTTGATTAATCGTCTGATTGGTGGGGCGTATAACCACGCCGGACAGGTGTGTATCAGTGTGCAACGCATTTTGGTGCATCAGCAGATTTATACTGAAGTGAAGGACAAACTGCTGGCGAAACTGAAAACGATTAAAGCCGCTGATCCGAATCTGAGCACAACCTTGGTTGGTCCGATGATCAAGGAAGATGAAGCCAAACGCCTGAAAAAATGGCTGGATAAAGCCGTGAAAAAAGACGCGAAAATCCTGATTGGAGGCGAATTGAATGGTGTGATGTTCGCACCGACCTTGCTGGAAAATGTAGACCACAGTCTGGAAATCTACCGTGATGAAGCCTTTGGCCCGGTGGCAATTCTGGAAGCGTATGCTGATTTCGAATCCGGTATTGCCTGTATCAACCGCAGCCGTTTTGGCTTGCAAGCTGGAGTGTATACTCAGAATCTGAACAAGATGCTGTATGCCTGGGATCATCTGCATGTCGGCGGTGTCATTATCAATGATATTCCGTCTTTCCGGGTCGATAACATGCCTTATGGCGGGGTCAAAGATTCAGGTCTGGGTCGTGAAGGAATTCAGTCAGCCATTCGCGACATGCAGGAAGAGCGCATGCTGGTGATTAAAGCCTAAGTTTAGAATACTCATCGCTTCGATATCACAGGCAGCTTGTTTTAAATCTGCTTGTGATATTTAAACCGGTTTTTAAAGAGGTCAAAATTCCATGAGAGAATTTGATTTCCCATATCACGGCTTGGTCATGTGCCTTAGTATGAGCCGTTTCATCTTCAAATAATGATCTAAAAACAGATGCTGGATTGGAGTCTTGGAATACATTTTTTGAAACAGCGACCCTGTAGTAAAACTTAAGAAAAAATATATTCCAAAAAGTTTGTCAATATATAACTTGTTTAATCTGGCCTATTTCGGAGAATTATTGAACGCTTAATTCGAATAGATTATAAATAACGAATATTTTAAGCAGAATTTACAGAAAAAATTTAAAAAAGTCAGTATTGTTGAATCATCTACAAGGTCAGTTTTTCGATCAGACTTTAAGCAAGATGTAAGACCTACTGACCTGTTTGTACATTAGAATTCGACGCCCACAAGGTGCCCTCTAATTCAAACACCCAAAATTATTGAAAATGCTTCTTTTTTTGCTTGCGCCATAACCATAACAAGCAGCATCTAAAGGGGTTAAAAGTTTAGGTGTTCTATGACAGAAACTCGTGAGAATTGGTCCGCACGATCAGGATTCATTATTGCAGCGATTGGTTCCGCCGTTGGCTTGGGGAATATCTGGCGTTTCCCTTATGTTGCCTATGAAAATGGTGGCGGGGCATTCCTGATCCCTTATCTGATTGCGATTTTCGCAGCAGGTTTACCTTTATTGTTTTTAGACTATGCGGTCGGACACAAGTTCCGCAAAGCGCCGCCTATGGCCTATAAAAAACTCATGAATGCCGAATCTCTGGGTTGGTGGCAGGTCATGGTCACTCTGGTGATCGGGATTTACTATGCCAGCGTCTTGTCCTGGGCCGGCAGTTATATGTTCTATTCCTTTGGACAGCAGTGGGGCACAGATACCCAGGGCTTCTTCTTCAATACTTACCTGCAAAATGGTGAGGGTCTGACGCTCGGTTTTGTACCTGTGCTGTTCTTTGGTCTGGTGGTCGTTTGGGCAGCAGTCATGCTGATTCTTTACGGTGGAGTACGCCGTGGGGTGGAACTGGCGAATAAAATCTTTATGCCATTGCTGGTGATTTTATTCACGATCCTGGTGATTCAGGCAGTCCGTTTACCGGGTGCAGTCGATGGCTTAAATGCTTTCTTCACACCAAACTGGGAAGCGATGACCAACTATAAAGTCTGGTTAGCTGCTTTTGGTCATATCTTCTTCTCACTGTCAGTTGGCTTCGGGATCATGTTGACCTATGCGTCTTACCTGAAACGCAAAACTAACCTGACCGGTTCCGGGATTGTGGTGGCATTGGCCAACTCGTCTTTTGAAATTCTGGCGGGTATTGGTGTCTTTGCCGCGCTTGGTTTTATGGCGTTCAGCTCAGGTGCGAAAGTTGAAGATGTAGTATCTGGCGGTATTGGTCTGGCCTTTATTGCGTTTCCGAAAATCATTTCCAGTTTAGGTGCAGGTGGTGACCTGTTCGGTTTCCTGTTCTTTGCTTCATTAACGGTTGCCGGTATTACCTCGATGGTCAGTATCCTGCAAGTTCCGATTGCCGCGTTCCAAGACAAACTGGGCTGGTCAAAGAATAAGTCAGTAACGATTATTGCTGGTGGTTCAGCGGTGATTTCTACCCTGATGTTCTCGACACATAGTGCGATTACCTTTGTCGACATTATTGACTACTTTGCCAATAATATCGGTATTGTCGGTGGTGGTCTGTTATCGATTATTCTGTTGTCCTGGTTCCGTCGTCCATTAATGAAACAGCTGGAAGGCCATGTGAATGAGTTTGCCAGCGTGAAACTGGGTGCCAGTTGGAACTTCATGCTAACGGTGATCACGCCTTTGTCATTATTGCTGGCATTGGGCCTGACCCTGAAATCGATCATGGCAGAAGGTTATGGTGGCTATGCTGCCAGTACCCTATGGATGGTAGGTGGAGGAGTAATGGCATTCTTTATTCTGGGTGCCATTCTATTCAGCCTGATTAAAGATCGTCACAGCTAGGAGAGCGACTATGAATACATCTGCACTAATCATGATGATCATCTCTATCGTTTTATTATGGGGTGGTCTGGTACTGGCTGTGATTCATCTGGCAAAGAATCCGGAAGAACCAGAAGACTAAAAATCTTCACATAAACCTACTGTTACCATAAACGGAAGTCATTATCATCCTTGATGATAATGACTTTTTTAATGGCTGATGCTTTGACATGATTTCCGTTTCAGATGGACAAGTCTATACAGCCTTTGCCGTGACTTTATTTGCCGGGCTGGCCACCGTAGTGGGTGGGGGACTGGTATTATTCTTAAAAAAACCTAATTTCCGTTTGCTGGCCTTTGGTTTGGCCTTTGCTGCCGGTGCCATGATCTATGTCTCTTTAACCGAAATTCTGAACAAATCGATCGCGTCCTTTAGTCTGGACTTTGATGAAAAAACCGGTTTTGCCTTTGGCACTTTTGCTTTTTTACTGGGCGTAGTTCTGGTGTTGTTGCTGGATCGCTTTGTGCCGAATCCACATGACACCATTGAAACCCATTCTGCCAAGGGCGTCAGTTCACCCCAATTACTGCGTACCGGCATGCTGACGCTGTTTGCGATTAGCGCACATAACCTGCCGGAAGGACTGGCGACGTTTTTTGCCACGCTGGAAAGCCCGGCTTTGGGCGCACCGTTGGCGGTGGCAATTGCGATTCATAATGTACCAGAAGGCGTCGCGATTGCCTTACCAGTGTATATGGCCACGGGCCGTAAAGATTATGCCCTCTGGGCCAGTCTAGTCTCGGGTCTGGCCGAGCCTCTGGGTGCAGCCTTGGGATATTTTATTCTGGCACCTTATATGAGTGAAACCGTCTATGGCCTGATCTTTGGGGTGATTGGCGGGGTGATGGTCTATCTGGCATTAGATGAATTATTACCAACGGCGAAACGCTATTCTGAAGGGCATGAAACGGTCTATGGATTGGTGAGTGGCATGGCTGCCTTGGCGAGCAGTCTGGTGATTTTTAAGTTTATTCAATAAGCTATATATTCACTAAATCATGCGCCATAAAAAAAGGCAGCTTAGGCTGCCTTTCATTTTAAACGCATGACTTATGCAGTTTTTTCTATACGGCAATAGAAGAAGCCATCGCCTTGATCTGCTTTCGGCAACAATTGACGGCCATGAATCTGTTCGATGCCCCAATCGGCTCCGATTTTGATTTCTTTAGCATCGGCATGTTGAGCAAAGAATTCGACCATCTGCTGTTCGTTTTCGGCTTTCAGAATTGAACAGGTGATGTACAGCAACGTACCGCCGACTTTCAGTTGCTGCCACATATTTTCCAGAATCTGCTTTTGCAGCTGTACCGTTTGCGGAATATCTGTAGAGTGACGCAGTAAACGGATATCCGGATGACGACGGATCACACCAATCGCAGAACATGGCGCATCCAGTACGATACAATCGACCGGCTCCGGAGCGGTCCAGGTGATCGCATCAGCCGCGATAATTTCAACTTCCGCATATTCAGTTAATAGTAAACGTTCCAGATTTTCTGCCACACGGACTAAACGTTTGGCATCCTGATCAATGGCATACAGTTTTTTCGGGCTATATTTTTCCAGGATATGCGCAGTCTTGCCACCCGGAGCGGCACAGGCATCGACCACCACTTTGCCTTCAAGGTCAGGAACTAAGGTCGCACACAGCTGGGCATGTTCATCCTGAACCGAGAAACCGCCGGCTTCATAGCCCGGCAGGTTCGGAATATGAACATTCTGTTCCAGTACAATCCCGACTTCAGACAGGGTGCAGGCACGTGCTTCATAGCCTTCTTCTTCCAGAATTTCCAGATATTCATCACGGCTGACCTGATTGACATTGACACGCAAGGTGAGCGGTGCAATCTGTTTCAAGTCATGTGACAGTTCGGCAAGCTGTTCCGGCCAGTCTTTCTTTAAACGCTTGTAGAGCCAGCTTGGCAACCCATGCGCCTGATTTAAAGCCAGGTCAAATTCTTCTGTTTCACGTGAAACACGACGCAGAACGGCATTCACCAGACCACTTAAAGGTTCAAAACCTAGCTGTTTGGCTGCAGTCACGGTTTCTGAAATCGCAGCATGTGCCGGAATACGGGTACATAAAATCTGATACAAACCCAAATATAAGCAACTTTCTAGCGCCTGGTTATCGAGAGGTTTGGTTAATAACGGTAGGGTGATGGCTTTCAGGCCATGCCACTGACGTAAACAGCCCAAAGTTAACTCGTGATATAGACCACGATCACGTTCAGACACGATGTTGATATGTTGATTGAGTACAGAAGCAAGTGATTGGCCATTTTGTACAGCCAATAGGGTTTTTACAACTTGCGCGCGCAAATTCAAGTTTTTAGCTGATGATTGAATTTGGCTCATGCGAATTTATATCCTACCGATAGTTTTTGAGTTTGATTAATTTGAACAGCATTCAGGGCTTTGCCGCCTGGCCATTGCAGATTGGTGATGCAAATAGCATGTTGGTCGCCACACATCACATGCACCCCGTCTTTGTCCAAGGCAATTACTTCACCAGGCAGGGCATTGCTTGCGTTTTGCTTGGAAAGCGATGAATTCCAGATGCGTAAATTGTTGCTGTCATCTAGTGGGGTAAATGCCACCGGCCAGGGATTAAAGGCACGAATATTACGGTCAATGGCTGCTGCAGGCTGGGTCCAGTCAATTTGTGCTTCAGCTTTTGACAGTTTATGCGCGTAAACCGTCAGGCTTTCATCCTGGACTTCGCGAATCTCAAGATAGTGCTGTAAGGTCTGTTCCGATTCAAGCACGGCCACAATCGCCTCAGCACCTTGCAGCGCCAGTTTGTCATGCAGGCTGGCAGAAGTATCCTCGGCAGTAATCGGACATCGTGTTTTATACATCATATCCCCGGTATCCAGACCGGCCGCCATTTTCATAATAGTCACGCCCGTTTCGGTATCACCGGTAGCAATGGCACGTTGAATCGGGGCTGCACCGCGCCAGCGTGGCAACAGCGAACCATGAATATTCAGGCAACCATATTTTGGCGTATCCAGAACCACTTGTGGCAGGATCAGACCATAAGCCGCCACTACCATCACATCTGCATTTAAGGCTTTAAGTTCCGCTTGCGCTGCAAGGCCTTCTTCAGTCAATGACTTGAAATGTAAAGGCTGATAAACCGGAATATTGTGTTCAAGCGCTAACTGCTTCACCGCAGATGCCGTGAGCTTTTGTCCACGTCCGGCCTTGCGGTCAGGTTGAGTATAGACCGCCACAATTTCATGTTCGGTTCTAAGCAACGCAGCCAATGCAGTCGCTGCAAATTCTGGTGTGCCTGCAAATATGATCTTCACACATGAAATTCCAAATAAACTTAAAAGCTATTATAAGCCAAAAGCCAAATTTCAGCCTAATCGTTGCAAAAACTTATCCGAGAAGCTTGGTGAGTACTTGAATTTTGGTGGAATTTTTATATAAAAAAAACTCATGCAAATTGTAAAAATTATTCATGAAAGTTTTGTATTGTCCTGAGGATGATGGCGGTATAGTAGATTTCATTAAGAAATTTTTATCGTCAGATCATCCAAATCTCTCTATAGACATTTTTGCCTGCATCTACAACCAAAGAGCCATCTTGTAAATCAAGGGCTTGTAGTATGATAGGTTTAAAATTCAACTGATTTAAGCTCCTTGTCAGTATGATTTAGCCAGAGTGGATCTGCCCGATTCATTGCAAGCTCAAACTTTGTTGGAAATATAAAATGCCTGACTATCGTTCAAAAACATCGACACACGGAAGAAATATGGCTGGCGCACGCGGTTTATGGCGTGCCACCGGCATGAAAGATGAAGATTTCGGTAAGCCGATTATTGCGGTGGTGAACTCGTTCACCCAGTTTGTACCGGGTCATGTGCATCTTAAAGATCTGGGTCAGCTGGTGGCACGTCAAATTGAAGCGTCAGGCGGCGTGGCCAAAGAATTCAATACCATTGCGGTCGATGATGGCATCGCGATGGGTCATGACGGCATGCTGTATTCATTGCCTTCACGGGATCTGATTGCAGACTCGGTCGAGTACATGGTCAATGCGCATTGTGCCGATGCAATGGTGTGTATCTCGAACTGTGACAAGATCACCCCGGGGATGCTCATGGCCGCGATGCGTCTGAACATTCCGGTGGTATTTGTCTCTGGCGGTCCAATGGAAGCGGGCAAGGTCAAAATCCGTGGCAATGAAAAAGCCATTGACCTAGTCGATGCCATGATTGTTGCAGCAGATGACAGCTTCACTGATGAAGAAGTCGCAGAATACGAACGTTCTGCTTGTCCAACTTGTGGTTCATGTTCAGGCATGTTTACCGCAAACTCGATGAACTGTTTGACTGAAGCACTTGGTTTATCGCTTCCGGGCAATGGTTCAACACTGGCAACCCATGCCAACCGTAAAAAATTATTTGAAAAAGCTGGTCAACTGATTGTTGAATTGGCGAAACGTCATTATGAACAGGAAGATTACAGCATCTTGCCACGTTCAATCGCAACCAAAGCGGCATTTGAAAATGCAATGACTTTAGACATTTCCATGGGTGGTTCAACCAATACGGTTCTGCATCTGTTGGCAGCAGCACACGAAGCTGAAGTCGACTTCACGATGACCGACATCGATCGTTTGTCACGTAATGTGCCGGTTCTTTGTAAGGTTGCGCCGGCGAAGCAAGACGTCCATATGGAAGATGTACACCGTGCCGGCGGCATCATGTCAATCTTGGGTGAACTGGATCGTGCAGGCTTACTCGATACATCTGTTCCAACTGTTCATGAAAAAACACTGAAAGATGCCTTGGATAAATGGGACATCATTCGTACTGAAGATGAAGAAGTGTATCAATTCTTCAAATCAGCGCCGGGTGGTGTACCGACTCAGACGGCATTTTCACAAGACCGTTACTATGCACGTTTAGATGGCGACCGTGACAATGGCGTGATCCGTAATGCAGCCAATGCATTCTCGCAAGATGGTGGCCTGGCAGTACTTTATGGCAACATCGCACTAGAAGGCTGTATCGTAAAAACAGCAGGTGTGGATGATTCAATCCTGAAATTCAACGGGACTGCACGTGTGTTTGAAAGTCAGGATGCTGCAGTTGAAGCCATTCTTGGCGGCAAAATCACTGCGGGTGATGTTGTGGTGATTCGCTACGAAGGTCCACGTGGTGGTCCGGGTATGCAGGAAATGTTGTATCCAACCAGTTACTTAAAATCAAAAGGTTTGGGTAAAGACTGTGCTCTGTTAACAGATGGCCGTTTCTCGGGTGGTTCTTCTGGTCTTTCAATTGGTCACGTGTCGCCTGAAGCTGCAGAAGGCGGTGCGATTGGTCTGGTTGAAGATGGCGACCGTATCGAAATTGATATTCCAAACCGTACCATTCACCTGGCGGTGGATGATGCAACTATGGCAGCACGTCGTGAAGCACAAGAAGCCAAAGGCTGGCAGCCTGCTGAACAGCGTCCGCGTAAAGTGTCTAAAGCACTGAAAGCGTATGCGATGCATACCACCAGTGCCTCGAAAGGTGCGGTACGTGATATCTAATTTGTAATTTTACAGATTTAAAAAGCACTCCAGACGGGGGTGCTTTTTTATTAATTGTTGAAAATAGCACGGTCGCATTTTACTTTGTGATTTTGCAATAATATTGCGTAGACAATGTTTTACTTTTGACAGCGCAAAAGTAACAAAACGCCTTTGTTTTCCTGATGCAGCATCCTTGCTGCACAGGAAAACAGCGACATCCATGTCGCTTCATCATGTGATCTGATTTGGGTAGAAAAATAATAAATGGATTAATGGGATTCGCAGAGTACAGAGTGTTGCTTTCATGTGTAGTCTGCTTTCTATACAATGACCTTAAAATAAATTGTCCAAGACCCATGCTTAAAATTGGTCATCGCCCAGGAAGAGAATAATGAGTAAAGATAATATCCGCGAGCATTCAGCCCCCGTTTATGAAGGCATTGAAAATGCACCGGCGCGTTCCATGATGCGTGCTACCGGTTTTAAAGATGCTGATTTTGAACGGCCATTTATTGGCATCGCTTCGACTTGGGCCAATGTCACACCATGTAATATGCATATTGATGGTCTGGCCAGAACAGTCGAACAGGGCGTCAGTGCTGCCGGCGGCAAGGGCATTATCTTTAATACCATTACCATTTCTGATGGTATTTCCAATGGTACAGAAGGTATGAAATATTCACTGCTGTCACGGGAAGTGATCGCAGACTCGATTGAAACAGTGGTGGGCTGCCAGGCTTATGATGGGGTGATTGCAATTGGCGGCTGCGACAAGAATATGCCGGGCTGCATTATGGGGTTGGCACGCTTAAACCGTCCGGGGTTGTTTATTTATGGCGGCACTATTAAACCGGGCGAAGGCCATACCGACATGATTTCGGTATTTGAAGCAGTCGGTCAATATGCCAAAGGTGAAATCAACGCGATTCAGGTCAAGCATATTGAAGAAGTGTCTTTGCCGGGTCCGGGTTCTTGTGGCGGCATGTATACGGCCAACTCGATGGCCTCTGCAATTGAAGCTTTAGGTATGAGCTTGCCGGGCTCCTCGGCGCAGGAAGCGATTTCGGATGATAAACAAATCGACTGTGCCCGTGCCGGTGAAGCAGTCATGAATCTGTTACGACTGGATATCAAGCCACGTGACATCATGACCAAGGCTGCTTTTGAAAATTCGATCAAGGTCTTGATTGCGCTGGGTGGTTCGACCAATGGCGTGTTGCATCTGCTAGCCATGGCGCATACCGCAGGGGTTGAATTGAGTCTGGATGACTTTGTCCGAATTGGCAAAGATATTCCGGTGGTGGCCGATGTGCGTCCATCCGGGAAATATTTAATGTCAGAACTGATTGCGATTGGTGGGATTCAACCACTGATGAAGCGCATGCTGGATGCCGGCATGCTGGATGGGTCCTGTTTAACGGTCACAGGTAAGACGCTGGCAGAAAACCTGGCCGATGTGCAGGACTATCCGGAAGGTCAGCAGATTATTCTGCCTTTTGATGCGCCCGTGAAAAAAGATTCCCATCTGGTGATTTTGAAAGGCAATCTGTCGCCGAAGGGCGCTGTGGCCAAGATTACCGGTAAGGAAGGTCTGCATTTTGCTGGCCCGGCACGGGTCTTTGAAGGCGAGCAGGGTGCCATGCGCGGGATTCTGGATGGCGAAGTCCAGCCGGGTGAAGTGGTGGTGATTCGTGGCGTCGGCCCTAAAGGTGGTCCGGGCATGCCGGAAATGCTGAAACCGACTTCTGCGATTATTGGTAAAGGTCTGGGCGCTTCGGTGGCTTTAATTACTGACGGACGCTTCTCTGGCGGCAGTCATGGTTTCGTGATTGGTCATGTGACGCCAGAAGCTTATGAGGGCGGCCCGATTGGTCTGGTGCAAAATGGTGATCAGATTTCGATTAATGCCGAAACTCGGGAAATGACCTGGCATGTCGCGGAAGAAGAAATTGCTGCACGTCAAGCGGCCTGGACCAAACCTCAGCCAAACTATACCCACGGTGCGCTGGCTAAATTCGCCAAACTGACTTCAGGTGCAGAAACCGGGGCGGTCACTGACCTGAATCTTGACCTCTAATCCATTGTTAAACATTGAACATTTGCTTATGACTTGATATAAGTTTTTACAGCATGCAGGGCTTTGGCTTCTGCGATCTTAAAAATAGATTATTCTGCGCAGCTTCTCATATGTTGAGCTGCGCACCGTCATTGTTGTCGAGGCCGATCTCATGTCCCTGTTACGCCGTTGGTTTGATCCAATCCGATCGAGTTGGTTTTACCAAAAACCGACCCGTCAAACGGTGTTATCTATTCAAGATGGGCTGAGTATCCATTTAAGACTGGATGATGTGTACAGTTATCTGGCGGTACAGCAGTTGCCCCAGCTCGAAGAAATTTTAAGTCCAGAACTCAAGCCGCTAAAAGTCATCATTTCCAGTGAGCATGCCGAAGCGCCGAACCAGATGTCTTTTGATGAATGGCAGCACTACACGATTAATGATGCAAAAATCTTGTCAAAACAGCATCGTTTCAGTTTTCATGATACGCCGGAATTACCGAGCGCTGAGGCCTTAAAACAGGCCGAACTGATTTTGCGACATACGCCGCTGCGTGGACAGGATTTCCTGTATTTGCTGGAAGATGTCTTCCATATGCTTTGGCAAAAACAGACCGGAAAATTACGAACTCTTTATGCCATGGCCAGTCGCCACCATCAGCCACAGGATTTTCCCGAACGTATTTTTGACCAGACCCCGATTCTGGCCAGCTATTTCAATTTAGGCGGTCGCCAGTATCAGGCGGTCGATGACCTGTTGCGTCTGACCCGGCGTCTGGAGCAGCAAAAACTGCTGACCGGTAATCCGATTTTTATGATCGATCACATTGAATGGCGTGAACATCTGATCAGTGATGCCGAGGAGCTGAACGAGATCCAGTCGATGGATCCGGAACTGGACTTGTATATCGCGCTGGAAGATCCGATCTCCTGGCTATTGCTGGCCTATATCAAGGAAGAACTGGCGGATTATTATAATATCCAGCTGAATGTCTATCCCTTGTCCTATCGTGGACGAGATGACTTTGACTGGAGTCTGGCCACACGTTTATCCAAACGGACGGAAGTAGAATTTACCCCGTTCTGCCGACCGACCGAGCAGGCGATTGCGCCAATGGCACAGTTATTTTATAGCTGTCCCGAGGAACAGCGGATTGAGGTGATGTACCAGATCTTGCAGGCTGTCTGGACCCGTGGTGAAGACCTGTCTTTTGCACCCCATTTCAAGCGTTTGCAGCAACAGTTAAATATTGTCGATCTGACCCAGGACGATATTCTGGCCAAGCTGCAGGACAATGATATGCTCTGTGAAATGAAGTCGCAGCCGAATTTTCCGGTACTGGAACTGCGCATAGATGATCAAAGTTATACATTTAATAGCCTATATCGGGTCTGGATGATTGAAAGTATTTTCAGTAATGTGTTAGAAGAAAAGTATAAGAGTAATAATCAAACTGAAAGTGAACTGAAAAAACATGGAAAAGATCAAAGCTGAATCACTAGAACATGCACGTCAACAGATCGATGCCATTGATACAGCTTTAGTTGAGCTGATCGCTGCGCGTCAATTTTATGTTGATCAAACCACCCGTTTCAAAAAAACCGAAACCGATTTACAGTCACCAGAACGTATGGAACAGATTGTAGAAAATGTCAGAGCTCTGGCGCAAAAACAAGGTGTCGATCAGGAGTTTATTGAACATCTATACCGTGAAATGTTCCAATACTTTATTCAACGTGAACTGAAAGAGTTTCGTCCTTAAACAGACACGTGCTTTAATAGAAGCCTTGCGGGGCTTCTTTTCATTTCTTTAATCGCAAAGTTGAAAAATATAAAGATAAAAAAAGCAGCCATTCGGCTGCTCAATACTTTTATTTCGAGTTTTATTTTTTATCGGCCAGGCTAAAGAACCAGTTCAGGATCAGTGCAGCAAACGTTGCCGTACCAATACCACCCAGATTGAAGCTGCCAAAAGTCAGGGCAAAATCACCCGTACCTAAAATAATGGTCACCGCAGCCACCATCAGGTTCTTGTTCTGCGAGAAATCGACCTTGTTCTCAATCCAGATTTTGGCACCAGCAATGGTAATCAAACCAAAGACTACAATCGAAGCACCGGTCAGAATCGCTGTCGGAATCGTGTGAATAATCGCACCAAACTTAGGCGATAAACCTAGGAACACAGCAAAGACACCCGCGACTGCAAAGATGATGGTCGAGTAAACCCGTGTCACGGCCATCACACCAATGTTTTCACCATAGGTAGTCATACCCGGCGCACCTACACCACCGGCTAAAGTGGTTGCAATACCATCTGCCACAAAGGCTTTACCAATATGCGGATCGAGGTTTTCACCGGTCATCGCGCCTACGGCTTTAATATGGCCCAGATTTTCAGCCACCAGAATCAAGGCAATCGGTGCAATGATCAACATCGCATTCAATTCAAAAGTTGGTGCGTGGAAAGTCGGTAAACCGAACCAGGCTGCTTGCTGAATGGGAAGGAAATTGATCGCAGTGCCATAACCCATGACATTACTGAGTACAAAATAGATCAGATAAGCCAATAACAGGCCAACCAATAACAGCAGGCGCTGTAATAAGCCACGGGTGAATACGGCAATTGAACCCATGCACAGCACAGTGACCAGGGACATCCACATATTGAAGGTATTGCCCATCACGCTTTTCACTGTGACTGGAGCAAGGTTCAGGCCAATGATCATCACCACGGCACCGGTTACCACGGGTGGCATCAACTTTTCAATCCAGCGGGTGCCCGTTGCCATGACCAGAAAGCCCATCAGCGCATAGAAGATGCCACATGCGATAATGCCGCCTGCTGCAACGCCAATATTTGGATTCAGCCCGCCACCACCCGCATAACCGGTTGCCGCGATCACCACACCAATAAAGGCAAAGCTTGAACCTAGATAACTTGGAACCCGGCCACCGGTGATTAAAAAGAACAGAATAGTACAGATCCCTGACATTAAAATCGCCAGGTTAGGATCAAAGCCCATTAAAAAAGGTGCCAGTACAGTCGCGCCAAACATGGCAAAAGCATGTTGTACACCCAAAATGACCGTTTGTGCGGGTGGCAAATACTCTGCGGTACCTACTGGTCGTGCATCGATACTGCCCTCATAAGGGCGCCATTTGGGAAACCAACTGGACATAAAATGAGCACTCAAAAGATAAATTGTGCACATCATACTCTTGTTCTTTAGAAGATTTAATCACTTAAACAAAATTTTTGTTCAAATTAATTCTATGACTTTATTTAAGATTTTACCGGGCGGTAAAAGAATACTGGGTTAAAATTAAAGTGAAATCAGTAGATTAATTTCTTATTATGAATAGGGCTATGTATAAATAAATCTGATTTACTATATAAAATAAAATATTTCCTGGCTATTGACTGGTCAATAAAAAAGCACATCACTAGGATGTGCTTTCAAATGGGCATTTTTGCTTAGCCAGTATTACGCAGACCGGCTGCAATCCCGGCAATACTGACCATCAGCGCATGATCTACCGGGGTGTTTTCGGCCTGTTGCTGTTCAAGATATAAACGGCGACGTTTCATCAGTTCAGCTTGCAGCAAGTGCAAGGGTAACAGATATGGTTTACGTACCTTCATGGACTGATCCAGTACGCCATTGCTGCTGAGCAGTTTCGATTCACCTTTCAAGCTTAACAGGGTTTGTACGGCATCCTGCAAACGCTGGCGTAACGCTGTCCCCAAAATTTTCAGATCTTCATCCTGGGTCAGATGCGATTCATAATACAGCGCTACATGCGCGTCGGCTTTGGACAGGACCATTTCCAGCATATCAATTAGGGTCTGGAAATATGGCCACTCGGCCAGCATCTCATCGAGTACATTACGCTGTCCTTGATCCACGACTTCATTCAGGGCGGCACCGGTACCGAGCCAGGCAGGCAACATCAGGCGAATTTGGGTCCAGGCAAATACCCAGGGAATGGCCCGCAAGGATTCAATGCCGCCGCTGACTTTACGTTTGGCGGGGCGTGAACCCAGAGGCAGCATCTGCAGTTCAAGTTCAGGGGTAACGGTACGCAGGTATTTTACAAAATGCGGATTTTCCCGTACGGTCTGGCGATAGACCTGAACCGACAGTTCGGTCATTTGATGCATCAAGTCGCGCCATTCCTGTTTTGGCTCAGGTGGCGGGAGCAGGGTCGCTTCCAGGGTTGCAGCGGTATAAATTTCCAGATTTTGCAGCGCGATTTCTTCCAGCCCGAATTTAAAGCGGATCATTTCACCCTGTTCAGTCACCCGGATCGCACCGGAAATAGAACCCGGTGGCTGAGAGAACAAGGCTTGCTGGGTTGGCGCACCACCACGACTGATCGAACCGCCACGACCATGGAACAGGGTCAACTGCACGCCATGTTGCTGGGCAACTGCGGTTAGTTCTTCCTGGGCACGATACTGTGCCCAGTTGGCCGACATAAAACCGGCATCTTTGGCAGAATCCGAATAGCCAATCATGACCTCATGTTTGCCCTGAATATGCTGTTTATACCAGTGCATCTTGAACAGGGTCGACATGGTTGCGGCTGCACCATCCAGATCTTTTAATGTTTCAAACAGGGGAACCACCCGTAACGCCTGTTCAATCCCGGCTTCTTTTTGTAAAAGCAGTACCGCCAAGACATCACTTGGATATTCTGCCATGGAAATAATATAGGCACCCAGAGACTCGCTCGGCTGTTCGGCCAGTGTGCGCATGGTGGCAAAGACTTCCTGTACATCCGGATGTTCAATCAGGCTGCCGGCCGGTTCATTCAGATGTTTCGGCAGTAACGGACGCTTGCTTTGCAATTCCTGCAGTAAAAAGTTTTGACGGGCCTGTTCGGTCCAGGTTTCAAAATTCCCCAGTCCCAAATATTCAGTAATGGCTGAAATCGCCTGACGGTGACGGCCGGATTCCTGGCGGATATCCAGTTTTAGCAGTTCGATCCCAAAGCTGTTGACCCGGTAAATAAAGTCCAGCAGGCTGCCATTGGCAATTTCGGCCAGATTGCAGTCCATCAGTGAGCGGTAGCAGGTCAGGAGTGGCTGTAAAAGTTCGTCTTTACTTTTAATCACCAGACTGTCATCGGCATCATTGCCTTTTAATTTTTCTGCCAGCCAGTGCCGCGTCGCTTTCAGGCGGGTACGGGTGTCACGTAAATATTCACGATAGGGTTCAGGATGGGGCTGGCCCAAAGCTTCGGAAATTTCCGGACTGCATTGCTGAATGGACAGTTCCCAGCGCAGGTTTTCAATATCACGTACATAGAGATCGGCTGCTTTCCATCGCGACAGCCACAGTACTTCCTGAGTGACGGTGTGGGTGACATTCGGGTTGCCATCACGGTCACCACCCATCCAGGAGGCAAAACGTACTGGTGCGACATCTAAGGGCAGGTTCTGGCCACATTGCGCCTGAACCATGCCATTTAGTTCGCGGATAAATTTCGGGACCGCATTCCACAGGGTCTGTTCAATAGTGGTAAAGCCCCATTTGGCTTCATCGATCGGAGTCGGGCGATGCTGACGGATTTCATCGGTTTGCCAGGCAGAGCTGATCAGCTGTTTCAGATCGGCCAGGACTGCCTGACGTTCACATGGAGTCAGTTTCTGCTGGTCGAATTTGGACAGGGCAGTGTTGATGCCGTCATATTTTTGAATCAGGGTACGGCGGCTGACTTCTGTGGGATGCGCGGTCAGGACCAGTTCAATTTTCAGTTCACAGATTTGCTGATACAGCGTATCGGCAGAAATTTCCTGCTGTTTAAATTTTTCAAATAAAGGCACCAGAGGATTGGGCGATTCTGCAGTGTCATCAAACTCGCTCTGACGGCGACGACGTACCACATGATATTGTTCGGCAATATTGGCAAAGTTTAAAAAGTGGGTAAAGGCGCGGGTCAGCGGCAGGATTTCCGCATCTTCCAGGCTCAAAAACAGTTGTTCCAGTTGTTTTTCTGCTTCGACCTGTCCATCGCGAGCGCCTTTGGACAGGGCACGGATCTGCTCGATCTGATTAAACAAATCCTGCCCGGCATGTAATTTTAAGGTTTCCCCAAGCAAATTACCCAGTAAGCGTACGTCTTCGCGTAGTGGTGCATCAATCTGTTGAATCATTTTTTATTCCCTCACATGCATGCTTTGACTATACCGCGACTGCATGACAATCCAAGTCCCCTAGAGACAAAAGTTGCAGAGCATTGGCTACTTTTTTAGCAACTTTTAGGCCACATACGGTGATCGGTGATCAGTCCGAAAGAAAGGAGTTAATCCGGCAGGGCATATTTCAGCATAAACAGTTCAATGGCCTCGCTAATAATCTGTTGCTGTTCTGCGCTTGAAGGGGGAGGGCTGAGACCCAACAGGATTTTCTGATGACGGGTTCCGGTCAGCAGGGACACGATCAGCTCGGTCTGTTTTTCTGGAAGATCGACCTGAATAAAGCGGTATTGCTGGGCCAGGGTAAAAAAATCATTCCAGACTGCATCCAGTTTGCTATGCGAGGCCTGATAAAACTGTTCTGCTAAAGGACTTTGCTGCGAGGCCAGTTCCATCAGTAGCAGGTCCAGCTTGATCGCTTCTGGTAAATGAATAATATTTAAAGCGCGCTGACAGGCCTGATAAAACTCCTGCGCAAAGTCACTGCTCGGCTGCAAGAGTTGAGGATGTTCATGCAGAATGGCTTCACAGGTATCCTCAATCGCACAGCTAAACAGAGTCGCCTTGTCCTGAAAATGGTTATACACCGTTAGCTTGGTCACACCTGCCTCACGTGCAATCTGGTTCATGCTGGAGGCATGATAGCCATGCGCTAAAAACAGCACTTTGGCCACACTCAGGATGCGCTGACGCTTTTCCAGATCCTTGGGTCGTCCTACAGGTATTTGCACAATTTCTTCCAAAAAAAGTCAACACGGTCATTGCTTTGAAGCTTGAGTTGTAATTAGTGTACCGGGTGGTATATTAATTAAAAAACAAGCAATTCAATATATCAGCATAGTTTGCCCTAAAAAAGACGATCAGATAAGAGCGAATAAGATGAGCAGGATTTACAGCGTATTGGCTGGCATGGTGGTGCTTTGCAGCGTGACCTTAACTGGGTGCAGCAAAGATACTGCTGCAGCAGAACAGGAAGTTCCCTTTGTCATGGTGGCCACACCCACTACTTCACAGCATGAATTAAAAAGTTATGCCGGTGATGTGCAGGCGCGCCAGCAAACGGCGCTGGCATTTCGGGTCGCTGGACAGGTGACCCAGCGCTTCGCCGATGTGGGTGACCAGGTCAAAGTCGGGCAAGTCCTGGCAACTCTGGATGTCAAAGATGCCCAGCTGCAGCTGAATGCAGCACGTGCCCAGCTGGAAAGCGCGCAGTCTGCCACTAAGATTGCTCAGGATGAATTACAACGTTTCAAGCAGTTATTGCCATCCAATGCCGTGAGCCGCTCACAATATGATGCGATCGAAAACCAGTACAAGACCGCCCTGTCAAATCTGAAGCAGGCACAATCCAATTATGATACGGCCAAAAACCAGACTGCTTATAACCAGCTGATTGCCACCAAAAAAGGCGTAATCACTGCACGCAATATTGAAACAGGTCAGGTGGTCGCTGCCGGGCAGGCGGCGTATGAACTGGCGATTGCCGGTGAACGTGAAGTGGTGATTGGGGTACCGGAACAGGCTATTTCGGAGATCAAGGTTGGACAGGCAGCTACAGTGACATTATGGTCCAAACCTGAAGAAAAATTTGCCGCTTTTGTTCGCGAGATTTCACCGGCAGCGGACCAGTCGCGGACCTTTCGGGTTAAAGTTTCCTTACGTGAAGGCAATGGCCAGATCCAGCTGGGGCAAAGTGCCCGGGTGTTTTTTCAGCACAGCCGCGACAATATGCTCAGTGTGCCGCTATCCAGTGTCTCGGCAACGGATCAGCAGGCTTATGTCATGGTGGTCCAGCCCGATCATACCTTACGTAAAGTCCCGGTCCAGCTCGGTGCCTATGGCCGGGACAGTGTTCCTGTACTCAGTGGGCTCAAGCCGGAAGACTATGTGGTGATTGGTGGCGTACATCTGCTGCGTAACCAGCAAAAAATCAATCCGATTGATCGTGAAAACCGTCGTGTGACCATTCAGGCAGGGAGTTAAGCATGAACTTTAACCTGTCGGAATGGGCTTTAAAAAATAAAGGTCTGGTGCTGTATTTCATGATCCTGCTCGGTCTGATCGGCATCGTCTCTTATTCCAAACTGTCACAAAGTGAAGATCCACCTTTTACCTTTAAAGTCATGGTAATCCAGACCTATTGGCCGGGTGCCAGTGCCAAAGAAATCTCCCTGCAGGTCACTGACCGGATTGAAAAGGAACTGATGACCACGGGACAGTATGACCGCATTATGGCTTATTCGCGTCCGGGTGAATCCATGGTGACTTTTGTTGCCAAGGATTCCCTGGCTTCGAAAGATGTCGCGGATGTCTGGTATAACGTGCGCAAGAAGGTGGGCGATATCCGGCATGAATTGCCACAAGGGGTACAAGGGCCGTTCTTTAATGATGAATTTGGCGACACCTTTGGCAATATTTATGTGCTCAAGGGTAAAGATTTTGACTATGCGACCCTCAAGGAATACGCCGACCGCTTACAGCTGCAATTGCAACGGGTCAAAGATGTTGCCAAAGTTGAGCTGATTGGCCTGCAAGACCAGAAAATCTGGATTGAGATTTCCAATACCAAGGCCATTCAGCTGGGCGTTCCAGTCATGGCGATTCAGCAAGCCCTGCAGCACCAAAATGCCACAACCCAGTCCGGTTTTTTTGAAACCAGTTCAGACCGGATTCAGGTGCGGGTCAGTGGTGCATTAAACAGTGTTGAAGAGTTAAGACAGATGCCGCTGCTGGTCAATGGCAAAACTATTCAGCTGGGAGATGTAGCAGAAGTCTATCGTGGCTTTAGTGATCCGGCACAGCCCCGGATGCGCTTTATGGGCGAAAACGGCATTGGTATTGCTGTATCGATGCGCAAGGGTGGGGACATCATTGCCTTGGGTAAAAATCTAGAACAGGAATTCGCCCGCCTGCAAAAAGCCCTGCCACTTGGCATGGAGCTGCAAAAAGTCTCGGACCAGCCGGTGGCGGTCAAACGCAGCATTAACGAATTTATGAAAGTGCTGGCAGAAGCGGTGATTATCGTATTGCTGGTCAGTTTTTTCTCGCTCGGTTTCCGGACCGGTCTGGTGGTGGCTTTCTCGATTCCACTGGTGCTGGCCATGACCTTTGCCGGTATGCAGCTGTTTGATGTCGGACTGCATAAAATTTCCTTGGGAGCCCTGATTCTGGCCCTGGGTCTTTTGGTCGATGATGCCATTATCGCGATTGAAATGATGGCGATTAAAATGGAGCAGGGTTATAGCCGTTTACAGGCGGCCGGGCATGCCTGGCGCACCACCGCTTTTCCGATGCTGACCGGGACTCTGATTACCGCTGCCGGTTTCCTGCCAATTGCCACTGCAGCATCGAGTACCGGGGAATATACCCGTTCGATTTTCCAGGTAGTGACCATTGCATTGCTGGTGTCCTGGATTGCCGCGGTACTGTTTGTCCCATACTTAGGCGATAAACTTCTGCCGGATTTCAACAAAGATTTATTTCAAAAAGCGCCGTGGTATCAGCGTCTCTGGGCACGTCTGCGCAAACAACCAGAACCTCAGCCGATTGTGCATCATGCCGGTGAACATTATGACCCTTATCAAACCCGGTTTTATCAGGGTTTTCGTCGTTGGGTCAATGCCTGTGTGACCTATCGTAAAACTGTCATTGCTGCCACGGTCGGAATTTTTATCCTGTCTATTTTAATGTTTAAGCTGGTGCCGCAGCAGTTTTTCCCGCCCTCGAACCGGGCTGAAATTCTGGTGGATCTTAAACTTGAAGAAGGTGCATCACTGAAGGCCACTGAAGCCGCAGTGAAAAAAGTCGAAGCCTTTTTATCGAAACAAGAGGGGATTGATAACTATGTGGCTTATGTCGGGATGGGTTCGCCACGTTTCTATTTACCGCTCGATCAGCAATTACCGCAAACCAGCTTTGCCCAGTTTGTGGTATTGGCTTCCTCGCTGGAAGACCGCAATGAAATCCGCGAATCCTTAAGTGACCAGATTCGAAAGTTATTGCCAGAAGTGCGTACCCGGGTGTCCTTGCTGGAAAATGGCCCACCTGTGGGCTATCCACTACAATTCCGGGTGTCGGGTGAAGACTTAGGATTAGTCCGTGAATGGGCGCAGAAAGTTGCAGCCACCGTGGGAGAAAATCCGAATACCACCAATGTACATCTGGACTGGGGCGAGCCGAGCAAAGTCATCAAATTGCAAATTGATCAGGATCGTGCCCGTCAGCTTGGGGTGAGCAGCAGTGAACTGGCCAATGTACTGAATGGCTCGATTTTAGGGGCCGGCATTGATCAGTATCGGGAAAAACGTGAACTGATTGAAATCCGTTTACGTGGTGCTCAGGCTGAACGGGTGGAGGTGGAGTCTTTAAGCAGTTTGGCCGTGCCAACCGCAACTGGAACATCAGTACCTTTGGCGCAGCTTGCCAAAATTGAATACAGCTTTGAAGAAGGCCTGATCTGGCATCGGAATCGTTTACCGACCATTACCGTGCGTGCCGATATTCGTAGCAAACTGCAGCCCGCTACTGTGGTCAATGAACTCAAAGAGCCACTGGAAAAAATCCGGACAGAGCTGCCGAATGGCTATCTGCTGCAAGTGGGGGGTACAGTTGAAGAATCGGCTCGTGGACAGAACTCGGTGAATGCCGGCATGCCTTTATTCCTCGCAGTCGTCATGACCCTGCTGATGATTCAGCTCAAGAGCATCTCACGGGCCTTTATTGTGTTCCTGACCGCACCTTTAGGCATTATCGGAGTGGTGTTATTCCTGTTAATTTTCAATAAACCTTTCGGTTTTGTTGCGATGCTCGGAACGATTGCCTTATCCGGAATGATCATGCGCAACTCGCTGATTCTGATTGACCAGATCGAGCAGGATATTCAGGCCGGAGAGTCGCAGTGGGATGCCATCATCAATGCCACAGTACGCCGTTGTCGTCCGATCGTATTGACCGCACTGGCTGCAGTTCTGGCCATGATTCCCTTGTCCCGCAGTATTTTCTTCGGGCCAATGGCGGTGGCGATTATGGGTGGTTTGATTGTGGCGACATTATTGACCCTGTTTTTCCTGCCTGCCCTATATGCACAGTGGTTTAAAGTGAAAAAAAGTTTAAATTCTGTTTAAATTTGTCATAATTTCAGGTGCGAAATTTGGAAATTTTCAATATAGTAGCACCTGAGATTTTTATAATTTAAAAAAATAAGTAATTGCTGCATTGGCCGAGCTGCCAATACGGTAACGAGGTTGAACCGAACATGACTCAAGATACATTAACCAAGATGCGACGTTCCGTAGCGATGGCTTATGTCTTCATGTTTTTGGCCTTATTTACCCTGTTTAGTGGACTATTGGCTTACTGGTTCGCACGTAAAGTCACTCAAGTTGATTATGCTGAAGTCTGGTTACAGGCACAGGCACTGTGGATCATGCGTAATATCGTGATTTATACCATTTTGGCGATCTTTGCTGCACTGTGGTTTATTCCCCTGTTTTTCTTTGCCTGGGACAGCCAGTTATGGGTCAAAGCCTGTGTGGTGACCGGAGTGATTTTCAGCTTTATTGCTTTTATTTTCCTAATCAATGCCTGGTTTAAAGGCATCCATAAATTCTCTCAAAACAAAGCTGTGTTCTAAAGCGTATAATTTTTTTCATATTTCCCCTTGTAAAACTCGGTTTGACCCCAATTTCAGACCTCAGTTGAATATTAAACAAAATTCCGTGAGGAGCATCGCCAGACATGGCTAAACGTGATTATTATGAGGTTTTGGGCGTCGCTAAAACCGCTAGTGATGATGAAATCAAAAAAGCCTACCGTAAGTTGGCGATGAAATATCATCCAGACCGTAACCCGGACAATGCTGAAGCTGAAGAGAAATTCAAAGAAGCAGCAGAGGCCTATGAAGTGCTCTCTGATGGTGAAAAGCGCAGCATGTACGACCGTATGGGCCATCAGGCCTTTGAAGGTGGTATGGGCGGCGGCGGTGGCGGCTTCGGCGGTGGTTTCAGCGCAGAAGACATTTTCAGCCAGTTCGGTGATATTTTCGGTGGTGCTTTTGGTGGCGGCGGTGGTCGTGGCCAGCAACGCGCGCGCCGTGGTTCTGACTTACGCTATGTGATGGAACTGACCCTGGAAGAAGCGGTCAAAGGCGTCAAGAAAACCATTACCTTTACTGCACCGGCACCGTGTGATGCCTGTGACGGTAAGGGTTCAAAAAATCCAAACGATGTAGAAACCTGCCGTACCTGTCATGGTGCCGGTCAAGTGCGCATGCAGCAAGGTTTCTTCTCGGTACAGCAAACTTGTAGCACTTGTCGCGGTCAGGGCAAGATCATCAAGAACCCATGTAATAAATGTCATGGTTCAGGTGTGTCGGATCGTCAGCAAACTCTGGAAGTCACTATTCCTGCGGGTGTGGACAATGGCGACCGCGTACGCTTGACCGGTAAGGGTGAAGCGATCCGTGATGGTCAGTCAGGTGACTTGTACGTAGAAGTGGTGGTGCGTGAGCATGAAATCTTCCAGCGTGATGGCGCTGACCTATATATGGACGTACCAGTATCAATTGCTGATGCAGCCTTAGGTAAGGAAGTTCAGATTCCTACGCTAGATGGCCGTGTTAGCCTGAAAATTCCTGAAGGTACGCAAACAGGTAAACTGTTCCGCTTACGTGGTAAGGGTGTTAAACCGGTACGTACCAGCATGCAAGGTGACTTGCTGTGCCGTATTGTGGTGGAAACTCCAGTGAATTTAAGTGCACGTCAACGTGAACTGTTGAAAGAACTACAAGAAACAATGGATGGTGAAGATAGCAAATCCTCACCGAAGAAAAAATCATTCTTTGATCGTTTGTTTGATTAATTGAGTGAAAGTAAAAAAGGACGCTGAGGCGTCCTTTTTTATTATGTAGATAAGATACTCTAGATTAGAAGATGCTATTTATTAGTTGATAGCTATCTTATTGTTTGATAGGTATCTCTTAAACATAAAAACCGCCTAAAAAGCGGTTTCTGTTTTTATATTTGACTATCTAAATAGAAAGTATGAGTCCAAATTTGGAGGGTGATAGATATTTTGTAAGTGAGAAAAAAGCATCATTCCCGAAATTAAAAAGGCCAATATTGTTATTACAGAGCTATATAATCGCATTCATTACTTATCAAATTTACCAGTACAGCAGATTACTCTTATTTTGTTATCATGACAATGAAAGCTTAATCTTATTGAAATCACTATAAATTTTTAAAATTTCATTTTTAATAAATAAAATAAATATATATATAAGAAAACTTGATTAATTAAATTTTTCGTGTATAGTTAACTTAACTAGAAAAAAGTCTTGTTTCGGTAAATCTTCTTTAAGTATCGTAGTTTTAGTCATAATCCTTCGTTTTTTTTCAGATTTTAAGTCTCATTCTTTATTATTTCAAAGTTATAATCAGTCTATAAAATGACTAAAAAATTATTAAAAATTATTAGGATATATTATGTCAAACTCAAATGTTGTTAAAGGTACTGTAAAGTGGTTCAACGAAACTAAAGGTTTTGGTTTTATTCAACAAGAATCAGGTCCAGATGTTTTTGCTCATTTCAGCGAAATTGCGAGTTCAGGTTTTAAAACCTTGCTTGAAGGCCAGCTGGTTGAATTCAGTGTAGCTCAAGGTCAAAAAGGACCGAATGCTGTAAATATTGTTGCTATCTAAGCAAGAATAAACAGTAAAAAAAGCACTTAATAAGTGCTTTTTTTATCGTTCAAAATTTAATTTTAAGTTATTTTCCAAATTGGAAAAATCTTTAGAAAAACAGGATTCAAGTTGTTAAAAATAAATGATTTAATTGCAAAATCTAAAAATGGTACTGAAATTATTGTTTCGTTAATTCCTCTCAATAAAATGCAAAATACACGTCAGGGTTTAAAAAGAATTGAAGTGGGTAAAAGAGTTCTTCTTTCATCTGGAGTTGAGGTAGATTTAAACTTAGATGGCCGTACATTCTATACTTCTCTAAATCAATTATTTAAGCTAAATCATAAAGTTATTTAAAGATAAAATTAAGAAACATCAACTTTTAGTGGAGATTTTGCCACTTTAACTATTATTAAAGGTATAGATATGCTTAAACAAAGTATCAGTGTGAAGGATCAGTTTGGGGCTCAACACGCTATTCAAGCAACAGTCGATCATCATTTTTCTAAAACACAATCTCATTCCAATATAAAACATATCACTGTAGATGGTGAAGATATTCGTCCCAGTTTTGAAATGTGCTTTCAAAGTACCTTAAGTGGAAAAATTTTCAAAATTGTATAGACCAGGCAAATTTTGCTTTAGGTATTATTATTTTTAATAAGTTCCCTAAGAGCTAGATAATTAATTTGCTCAATCTAAGGACTGATTTTTGTATAAAGCAAAATTGAGTCCTTTTAATCTCAATAAGACTTAAAATCTTATCTGCTCATCAATTCAAAAGTAGATATTTATAATTAAAATTTAGTAAAAAGTCTTGCATAAGAATCCTGTTAATCTAACTGAGATTTAGATCATCAAGATTTTGAGTTCAGTTAATCATGGCGAGACTAAACAGGAAAAACTGTATTGGCAAGTCGTCTGTTTAACTTCACAAATCAGTAATCTCAGTAAATCAATGCAAAATCATAGCGATAAAATTATGAATAAGCTTATTTCAGTTATATGAGTAATTGCTAAAAACTATATGACGAGTCAAGTTGATGTATATCGTATAGCTTTGACGGAAGTGATTGCCTAACTTCTTAAGCTTGATTAAAACTCTTATCAATATCAGTGATTTCACTCTTTGAGTATTTTCATTGATTTTTATGCAATGCATCTTAGTGTTATTCTGCAGTTTTGCTATAGTAAGAGCAATTTTGGATCAACATCAGGACTATGTTATGTCAGCGATACCACGCATTGGGATCTTGGGTGCCGGCGGTCGTATGGGGCGTATCCTTATTCAGGCGGTGCATGAAGCAGGTTATCAATTGGCGGCCGCGGTAGAACGCCCTGAAAGTACCCTATTAGGCGCAGATGCTGGTGAACTTGCCGGAATTGGCGCAACAGGTGTCAAGATTGTGGGTAGCCTTACCGATGTAGTCAAAGACTGTGATGTCGTGATTGATTTTACCGCACCCGCAGCGACCGTCAATCATCTGAAAATCTGCCGTGAAGCTGGTGTCGCCATCGTGATTGGTACCACAGGTATGAATGACGAGCAAAAAGCCTATCTCGATCAATCTGCGACAGAAACTCCTGTAGTTTATGCAGCAAACTATTCAGTGGGTGTGAACGTCTCGATCAAACTGCTTGAACTGGCCTCTAAAGTTTTTGGCGATACGGTTGATATCGAAGTGATTGAAGCACATCACCGTCACAAAGTAGATGCGCCATCGGGTACAGCTTTGATGTGGGGTGAGGCGATTGCGGAAACTTTGGGCCGTGACCTGAAAGAAGATGCAGTGTATTGTCGCGAAGGTCATACCGGGCCGCGTGAGCGTAAGAGCATTGGCTTCCAGACTATTCGTGGTGGCGATATTGTCGGTGAACATACTGCAATGTTTATTGCCGATGGGGAACGTGTAGAAATTACTCATAAAGCCACCAATCGCATGAACTTTGCTTCTGGTGCGGTACGTGCTGCGGCTTGGGTCGTAGGCCGTGAAGCGCGTAAATATGATATGAAGGACGTGCTTGGTTTTAACGATATTCAGGTTTAAAACCGAGTCAAAATCATTTATAAAAAAATCTAAAACTAAAATAAGACGAATAAAAAATGCAAAAAATGATTTTCCTGCTCTGTGCAGTGGCGCTTGGTGCCATTGCGCAGGCCAAGCCTGTCGGGACGCCTAAACTCAGTATTCATAAAAACAATATCAAGGTCTGGACCTATCAGGATCAGCAGAATCCGGTCTTTCTATATAAGGCAGAAACTACCTACCATGCACCAATTGAAAATGCCGTGTCGCTGATTCTGGATATCGAGCATGCCGTGCAATGGGTGCCTTATATGGGCAGCATCAAGGTCTTATCACGTGATGATAAAAAAGGCGAATTTACCTTGTATATGGTGCTGGATTTTCCATTTCCCTTAAAAGACCGCGACCTGATTGTACAGGGCAAGATGATCAAGCAAGCCAATGGACAGATTAGTATCAAGAATAAAGCCATTCAGACCGGTTATCCCTTAAATCCGAATTATGTGCGTTTGACCGATTATCAGGGGGATTGGACTTTTCAAAAGCTGGCCAATAATCAGGTCAAGGTTTCAACTTATGGTTATGCCAATCCGGAAGGCTCGATTCCCTTAACTTTTGTAAATATGTTCGTGCAGCAACAGCCTTATCAGATGCTACAAAAGATGAAAGCAGAGCTGGCCAAGCCTGCAGGCCTTGCAGTTTTGCCGGAAGTATTGCAATAAAAAAAAGACCCAATTGCTGGGTCTTTTTGACAGATTGAAACAGGCAGAGTTTAAGCTTCAAAATCCGCTTTAAGTACAATCCGGTAACGCGCTTTACCCGAATGCAGATGTTCAATGGCCTGATTCAGCTGTGACATCGGGAAGACTTCAATTTGTGGGGCAATGTTTTTACGTGCGGCAAATTGGAGTAACTGACGCAGTGCCGCCGGCGAACCGGTTGGTGAACCAGTAACTGACTTGGCACCACCAATCAGCATGCCCGCCGGAATCTGCATCGGTTCTAAAGGGAGACCGAGCATATGTACTGTACCGTTCGGTGCCAGAGTGGCCAGATAAGCCTGCCAGTTCAAGGTGACATTGACCGTACTCAGCAATAAATCAAACTTGCCTCGCTGGGCTTTTAAGGCAGCCGAATCACGACTATTGACCACATGGTCAGCACCCATGCCTTTCAGCTCATCGGTTTTGTCCAGATTTGAGGTGAAAGCCGTAATCTCACAGCCCCAAGCTTTGAGCAGTTTAATTGCGATATGACCCAGACCCCCAATCCCGATCACGCCAACATGATGAATAGCCTGAATCTGATGTTTGAGAATCGGATCGAATACGGTAATTCCGCCACAGAGCAGGGGACCAGCACTTTCAGGATCAAGATCTTCAGGTAGGGGAATGACCCATTGCCATCCGGCACGCACTTTGTCGGCAAAACCACCGGCATGTCCGACAATGGTAGCCACCTGACCGCCAGTACACAGCACCTGCTGACCTGAAATGCAGGGAACGCAATATTGGCAGCTTTCCGCTGTCCAGCCGATTCCCACTCGTTGACCAACTTTCAGGCCTTTGGCTTCTGCACCCAGATGGGTAATGGTACCGATAATCTCATGTCCAGCCACGACTGGATAGACGGATGAACCCCAGTCATTATTGATCACTGAAATATCGGAATGACAGAGGCCGCAGTATTCCACTTTTACTTCGACCTGATGCGGCTGCAGTTCTCCGGCATCAAACTGATAGGGTTCGAGTGCAGCACCTGCTGACATTGCAGCATAAGCGTGGATAATATTATTCGACATAAATTCAGCTCTTCTTTGAATGGGAATATATTGTTTTAAAGTGACAATGATTTTCGTGATCATCGACCATACCGACGGCCTGCATAAAGGCATAGCAAATGGTGGGTCCGACAAATTTAAAACCGGCCTTTTTTAAGGCTTTTGACATGATCTGGCTTTCGATAGTCTGTGCCGCTGCCTGACGATAATCCGCAATATCATTATTCAGTCGTGGTTGCTGGGCAAAAGACCATAGCCATTGCCCTACATTGATGTCTTGCTGTTGCAGCTTGAGCCATGCTTGGGCATTCTCGCGAATGGCATGCAGCTTGCCACGATGACGGATCAGGCGGGCATCCTTAAGCTTGAGTTCGAGTTGTTGATCTGTAAGTGCTGCAATCGACTGAATGGAATATTGAAAAAAATGTTCACGATACGCTTCACGTTTTCTGAGAACGGTAATCCAGGCCAGACCGGCCTGCTGTCCTTCCAGACACAGCATTTCAAACAGGCGATTTTCATCCAGCAGAGCCTGTCCCCATTCCTGGTCATGGTAGGCGATATACAGCGGATCATCGGAACACCAGCCACAGCGTTGCACAGTCATGTGATGCTCCTTGTTTTTATGGTTTTATAATTTAAAAATAGTCCATTGATCTTGCTGGTTATCCCAGTAAGACAACTCAGCCTGATCCAGATCGCTAAATTGAATCCACATATCTTTACCGGCCTTGTCAGCATAACCGGTACTGATCAGAAGCGCATCCTCGGTAATTTCCATCACCCAGCCCTGGTAAGTTTGACCATTCCATACAATTTTTTGTTGATTGCCTGATTCAGCAAATTCCACCAGACGATTGATCAACGCTTCTGACATGTAAATATCCTAAAATTAACGTAAATAGGGATAAGGGTTGACCACACCGCGGCCCTTGCCCTGTAAATAGATTCCATAATGTAGATGTGGTGCAGTATGCCGGGCATTGCTGCTGTTGCCGACATAACCGATCAGCTGGCCTTTTTTGACATAGTCGCCCACTTTTAAACCGCGCTTATGTCCGTCCAGATGAGCATAATAATGCCACGAGCCGCTCGGACCCAGAATCCAGACTACTTTACCACCCAAATTGTTATTACGTAAATCTGCAATCAGGCCCTCAGTCGCGCTAAAAACTTTGGTTCCACGTGGAGCCATGATATCAATACCTTCATGCAGGCGTCCGCGACTGCGCGAAGCGCCCCAGGTATCTGATAATTCACGTGCCTGTACGCGTGCCACCGGGATGGGCAGAGAGGACGGCACTCGCATACTTTTCAGTTTTTGCACGACGATAGGATTGAGCTGTACAGCAGGGGGTTTTTTCGGTGTACTGCTACAGGCGGTTAGTAATATGGCAATTAAAGCCACCCAGGTCAAAGCAAGATATTGGCGCACGCTATTCATCCTTAAATATTGGCAATGCTCATTCTGAGCTGATCGGTTTTTTGCTTTGTCCAGAATATGTCATACATTTACCGCAGAGATCAATTTTTTCATCGCTGTTGGTAGACCGCAATCAATGGCTGTCTCTGGACGCATCCAGTTGCCTTGCAATTCAATCGCCAGATGTTCCTGCTGATCCTGATCCACTGCAAAAACGATTGCTTCAAGCTGCCAGGTGAAGTGGGTGAAACTATGGCTGATCTGGACTTTTTTGAGGATATTTTTCAGGCCAAGTTGCTGGCATTGCTGTTCAAATTCATGGGCATTTTCAATAATAGGCAGACACCAGAGACCACCCCAAAGGCCGCTATTAGGGCGTTGCTGCCAGAGCCAGTCTGTACCCGACTGGATTAGCAAAACCTGAGCAGAACGTACCGGTACTGGTTTTTTGACCTTTTTAAAAGGCAATTCATTTTCCAGCCCCTGTTGATGGGCCTTGCAATGCTGCTGCATCGGGCAATATAGACATAAAGGTTTTTTCGGCGTACACACGGTCGCGCCCAAGTCCATAATCGCTTGGGTATAATCATGATTGCGTTCGATCGGACAAAGCTGTTCTGCCAGTTGCCAAAGAGCACGTTCATGTACCGGTTTGGACAGATCATCTTCAATGGCAAAGAAACGTGACAATACCCGTTTGACATTGCCATCCATGATCACGCCATATTGACGTAAACCCAGTGACATCAAGGCGCCAGCGGTAGAACGCCCAATGCCGGGCAAGGCCATCCATTCTTCCAGGGTTTGAGGGAACAGCTGCTGTGCGGTTACGATACCAGCCGCTTTATGCAGATTGCGGGCGCGGGCATAATAGCCAAGACCTGCCCAATAGGGTGCTACCTCATCCCATGAGGCTTGACCTAAGTCCTGAACCGTCGGAAAACGCTGGATAAATCGTTCGAAATATTGCAGTACAGTTTTGACCTGAGTTTGCTGCAACATGATTTCAGAGACCCAGACTTTATACGGATCATTTGTTACCTGCCAGGGCAAGTCATGACGACCATGCACATCAAACCATTCCAACAGGGCATCTGAAAATACAAACATGAACACATAGCAATCGAATAAGCAGCAGCTAGTATAGCGGAATCAGCAGGGTGGGAATGTGAAAAGTGGGATAAAACGTAGATGTTCATCGAGCTTGATAGAACTTAGCTTTCATAAAAATAAATGCTCCGGAGAGCATTTATTTTTAATAAAGAATCCGGTTAATCGTTAATTCCCCAGCGCTCATCCAGCTTCAAGGTCTTGCCGGCATAACGCGGAATAATATGAATATGCAGATGCTCTACCTTTTCCTGAAAAACTTCACCATCAATAAAGCCGACATGAAAACCCGAAGGTTGGTAGCGTAATTGCAGTTCATTGCGTGCCTGTTCCAGTAAGGACATCAAACTTTTACGTTCTTTGTCGGTCACTTCGAAAAACGAGGCCACATGCCGCAATGGAATAATCACACAGTGACCTTCGGACAATGAATTCGGTTCAGGCAACACCACACCATAATCATTTTTGGCAATGACATCATATTCGTCAAAATTGCAGTAGGGGCAGTTGGTTTCAGCCATCATACACATTCTCCTCTGGTAGGATTTATCTTCTTTTCTTCATGAAGTATCTAAAATATTCAGCCTGTGAACAAGCCGGATAGTTGTTTCTATTTATGCCAAGTGGCGGTCTAGCAAGGCATACATTGCTGCCAGGCCTTTCTGTTCCGCTTCTGCATTGTAACCAAGATCCACGCCATTGGTTTTGGCCCGTTCATCGGCGAGCGGGTTGCTAAAGCCATGTTTGGCATCTTCAAAAACAATCACCTCATGCTCGACTTTGGCAGCATGCATTTCCTCACGGAAGCTGGCCACATCATCCAGGGTCACCATACTGTCGAGTTCACCATGCAGCACCAGAATTTCTGCCTGTACCTGACCTTCCTGAGCCGGGGCTTTCGGAGATAGGTTGGCATGGAAAGTTGCCACCGCTTTTAAAGGGGCATTGTAACGGGCCAGATCCAGAACTACTTTGCCACCGTAACAGAAACCAATTGCAGCCAGTTTTTCCGCATTGACTTCATCCTGTGCTGCTAAAGCATTCAAAGCTGCTGTTGCACGGTTGACGATAGTGTCAGTATCTTCAAAAGTTTGCATCATCCACTGATAAGCCTGATCAGAATTGGTCGTGACTTTTTTATCCCCATACATGTCCATGGCCAGGGCCGCATAGCCATGTTCTGCAAGTTCACGGGCGCGCTGTTCAGTATATTCATTACGCCCCCACCATTCGGGTGCGACCAGTACACCGGCAACGGGTGTATCTGTTTCTGGTGCGGCAAAATAACCAATTAATGGGCTGCCATTCTGCGCAGTATAATGAATTTCGCGGGTCTTGATTACTGCCATGCTGACGTCCTCTATTGTTGTTGAATCACTTAAATAAAATATAACATAGCAAAACTGATTGGAATGTGACATGAAAACATGCGATTCCCTGATGTTTAAGCCCATAAAAAAGAGAGGTGCATATCGAACCTCTCTGATTTTATATTAGGAAAAATAGTACTTATTATTTAATAATTTCCAGTAATTCCACATCAAAAATTAAAGTACTGTTCGGTTCAATCACATCCCCTGAACCAATTTGTCCATAGGCAAGTTCTGCCGGAATGAAGAAACGATACTTGGCGCCTTCTTTCATTAACTGTAAACCTTCGGTCCAGCCCGTAATGACTTGGGTGGTTCGAAATACCACGGGCTGATTGCGGGCAATCGAGCTGTCAAAAACCGTACCATCGATCAAGCGGCCTTCATAATGTACGCGGACATTACTGTTTGCACTTGGTGATTTGCCTTTGCCTTCCTGAAGAATCTGATATTGCAGACCTGATTTGGTGGTTTTGATTCCGGGTTTTTTGGCATTTTCAGCCAGAAAAGCATGACCAATTTTGGCATTTTCTTCAGCTTGCTTTTTCAGGGTAATCAGCTCTTTGGCTTCAGCCTGACGCTTGAATTGGGTCAAGACTCGCGCCATATCTTCTTCACTTAAAGTCGCCTGTTTTCCAGCAGCTGCTGCTTTTAAACCGGTACTAAAGGCATCTAGATCAATACCTTGTAAGGAATCTGCATTACTTTTTCCCATCAGATAACCAAAGCTGTAGCCGACCTGTTCAGCCTCAGGGCTTTTATTGGTGACTTCTTTTGCAAACAGGCTGCCAGAACTCAGCAGTAAAACCATCAAACTTATTTGTATTTTCATGATTAATTCTCAAAATAAAGGAGAGCGCGTTGCTCTCCTTTTTGTGGATTATTTTACTTCGATGAGTTCCACATCAAAAATCAAAGTACTGTGTGGAGGAATCGTACCTGGCACGCCCTGTTCACCATAACCCAGTTTAGATGGGATATACAGGGTTGCTTTACCACCTTCTTTCATCAGTTGCAGACCTTCGGTCCAGCCTGGAATGACCTGATTGAGTGGGAACTCAATCGGCTCGCCACGTTCAACCGAACTGTCAAACACGGTACCATCAACCAATTTCCCTGTGTAATGTACTTTCACAATTGAAGTTGCTGCAGGCTGCTTGCCCGTACCTTCTTTGGTCACTAAATATTGCAAACCAGATGCTGTAGTTTTTACCCCAGCTTTTTTGGCATTTCCAGTCAGGAAAGTATCACTTGATGCCTGAGCGTGCTTGGCACTGTCGACTTGCTTCTGCTGCATTTCTTTTTGGAACTGCTCATAAGCTGCTTGTAATTCTTCTTCAGCATAAGCAGGAGCAGTACGGGCATGACCTTCGCGAACGCCTGTCACAAAGCTGTTAATATCCAGCTCAGGTGGAGTTTGATGAGCGACTTCATAACCGAGTGCATAGCTAATTTTAGAAACAGCAGAGGCATCTTTAGATGCTTTTGTGGTTTGAGCAGCTGGGTTTTGAGTTGCATAGTAAACAGGTACTAGCGCGGCACCGCCTAAAAGAACAGCGACAGCAATCGGTAAGGCCTTACTCATGTATTATTTCCTAATTGTAATTTGTCCAAAAAAACTAGAAATGATCTTAACAGAATTTTATAAGACATACGCTATGATAGATAGATTTGCTACATTTAGCACATTTAAAAAAATAATATACACGATTCTAAATGTAAAAAGTTACCTCCTGTATTATAGAAGGTAACTCTTGTTTTTTATAAAAATTACGGGGCTTTAAAAATTATTTTTAACCCTATTCAAAATAATTCCATGGACACTATGCCCCGAGTTTTTAAAAGACTCTAATGCCATTTCAATCTCTTGTTCTGAAGTGTAATTATAGCGTGTCACTAGAATATTGGTATTGATGTGGTTTGCCAATATTTGGCTATCTGAAACATCCAGAACAGGCGTTCCATCTACAAGAATAAAATCGTAAGTATTTTTTAATTGATCCAACAGTATCGCCATTTCTGGTTTGCTCAGTAAACTAACCGGATTAATTTCTCCTTTACCACTAGCAATCAGATCAAGTTTGGCTTGTTGAGTCGGAGTAATAATAGAACTTAAAACTGCTGTACCATTTAGATAATCACTTAGACCGACTGATGTCTCAATATTAAAATAGTCTTTCAATTGGCCTTTCCTTAAATCAGAGTCAATCAATACAACTTTTAAATTCATCTGAGCTAAAATAATGGCAAGATTTGCTGTTAGTGTAGATGTACCAATATTTCTTGTAGTACCAATCATTTGTACAGCAGGTTGACCCGAAATTTGTGCAGAATGTTGAATTGAGGTAGCAATTTTTCGCATTTGTTCAATGGGAAGGGCAGAAGGCTCCAAAACTGCTAATGGATGAGCATACTGTTTAGAGTCTCTATTCAAGGAATTATGTTGATTAACTTTCCCTAAATTTCTTAAGGTATGTTTAGTCGTAATAGGTTCTATATTGCGTATGCCTGAGTGTAAGAAATTACGCACCAATGCAATCAATACACCAATAAATCCACCGATAAGAATAGAGAACACTAAAAAGATTAGCTTTCTAGGTTTAATAGGGTTAACAGGTTCTACTGCATAATCCACAATGCTTACTTTACCTAATTCACCAGCCTTAGCCACATTCAGACTCTGATACGTTGTTAATAAACCAGTATAAAGCTGGTTTTTGATTTCAACATCTCGGTAATATTGTAAATATAAACGCTGGATCTCTGGAAGTTGCTTAACCTTATTGTTAACCTCACTGATTTTTGTATTGAGTGTCGTTAATTGAGCATTGATAGCCTGCATCGCTGGGTGTTCAGCAGTGTACTGAGCTCCGAGCTCAGCCTGTTTTTGTTGAAGTTGGACTTTCTGAATGTCAAGTTCCATACCTTGTTTAAGGTATAATTCAGACTCTCCTTTGACATCCACTGTGCCATATTTTTGTCTAAACTGATTAAACTGACGTTCGGAGTTATTTAAGTCTTCTTTCAGTTCTGGAAGTTGTTTTTCTAGAAAGGCAACTTGTTGATCCTTATCAGTAACACTTCGACTAATATCTTGTTGCTTATAAATATTTAAAACCGTATTAAGGAGGTTCGGAATATTTTCTGGATTTTCACCTTGATAAGTGAGTTCTAATATACCTGTTCCTTTGCCTTTTTCTTGAGCATCAAAGTTTTTCAAGATATTTGACATAGCAATAGGCAGAGAGTTTTTCTGCAGGATAAATTTCTGTCCCGAGTTTAAATTTCCAGAAATACTAATATTCCAAGATCCATCACGTAAAACTCGGTTTAATTCTCCTTCTTTCAGAAGTTGCTCGGTTTTATAGTCATGAATAGTGTATTTATTGTCTTCAAGAGTTAGGAGTAAGGCTTTATTTTCATAAAATTTGGGTACTTGAAACTGGGCGATTACAAGTCTCTGACCTTCTTTTTTTAATAAGATATCTTGGGTAGTATATGTTTTGATATAGTTATTATCAGATATAATTTTTTGGAAAAAATTTTCTTTAGGTTGAATTTGAATATCAAGATTTAAATCTTTAATTGCCTGACCTAAGATTGCACGTGATTTTAATAATTCAATTTCGCCTTGCGTAGAAGAGTTTCCCATTCCTCCTAAGCCGGCGAGACTTGCCATGGCTGCCATATCTGAACTTAGCCCGGCTAAGGGACTTGAGGTATTGGATTTAATCTGTGCCAATGCATCAGTTTGATATACATTTTCAGTAGTCCGTAGATATATGAAAGCACTGACTAAAGATAAAAGAACACAAAGGCTAATTATTTTCCATTCTGCTATAAGTGAGAAAAATAATTCCTTTAAATCGATAGTATCGTCTTGTACGTTTGAGTTCATTCGTTTATTACTGCAAATAATTAAAAATTTTTAAATCAAAACTTTGAGTTTTTAGAACATAGTTTGAAACTGTCTCTTCAATGTTCTGATGATCTATAAGGATTAGAATCAATTTATTTAGAAGATATAATTCATATTATTGACCTAATTGATCAAAGCTATATAAAGCACTTGAGAAAGGTACAATCTGATTAACAATACGCTGCCAACGCACTAAGCCGGTAGCATCTATATAAACAATATCATTGCTCTGCATTTTAAATTGATTTGCCAAGCCAAAATCACCAATACTACTTAGATCAATATGGTAAATTTCTGTTAAAGGTTGATTTGACTGATTACGAATAATGTAAATCTTACTACGGTTAGCAGACATTGGATTTAAGCCTAAACTTTCACCAATAACATCACTCAAGCTCATCCCTTGGTCACGTATAGGTAAGGACTGATTTTTACCAGCTTCTCCTAATACATAAATTTTCTGATTTTCTCGACTATTGACATATAAGGTATCATTGGGCTGAATCAGTAAATTATGTAAGGAAAATCCATTTTTTTCTAATTCAATACTATTTAACTGATAGGTTTGTCCATTTCGGACTAAAGTAATTGAAGTACTATCACCTTGCTCTGTATTAATTCCACCAGCCATGCCGAGAGCTGTGTAGACACTTACTGGTTGATCATTTAAGAAGAATTGTCCTCCTTGTTTGACATTCCCTTGTACAGAGAAACGTTGCCCTTGATAAGAAAGGACACGAGCAATAACATCTGGTGTTTTTAAATAACGTGACAGCTGGCTACGTAGTTCAGAATTTACTTGAGTAAGTGATTTACCTGCTGCCTTATAACGACCAATGATTGGAAATTGTATATAACCTTCTTGGTTAATTTGATAACCATTCGCGCGTGCAGATTCTACGCCACTTACACTCGAGGAAGATGGGGTAAGTTCTGGATAAGCCCATAAATAAATTGAAAGAATATCACCTGGACTTAAAGCATAATTTTTATGAGGCTTATTGAATAGTGTGGCTAAGTCTTGAGAAGCAAGCTGAGCAGGTTGTAAGGCAAAAAGATTATCTTGAGTGATTTTGATGAGATTGACACGTGTACCCGCATCTGTTTGAAAGAAACCTTCCGCTGGTAGATCATAGGTTTGTATACCGGAAGTGAGTGCACAACCAGAAAATAATGTGGAAATAGCCAGTAAAATTGATATGCGTTGATACTTCACATTCAAACCCTTAATTGTAATACATCGTTATTAGGAAGTGATTGTAGTTCAAAATTAGAATATTGAATATCTTCAAACACTTCTAATTTCTTATTTTTAAATTATAATTTTGATTTATATATTAATTTTAAAATTTTTCATGTGGTTGGTTGAAATTTACTACTTTCTTAATATCTTTTTTTAAATTTATGTCTACAATAGCTGCAAAATTTTATGCTGCTATTTTCGAATTCTTTTAAAAAAGCATTTAAGGTCAGATAAATGAAAATTCTTGTTACCGGTGGCGCTGGATTTATTGGCTCAGCTGTGATCCGCCATATTATCAAAAATACCAACAACCAAGTTCTGAATATAGATAAACTGACTTATGCGGGAAATTTAGAGTCGTTAAGAGAAATTGATCAGCATTCGAATTATCAGTTCAAACAAATTGATATTTGTGATACTGAGCAAATTACGAAAGCAATTGAAGCATTTCAACCAGATGCGATTATGCATTTAGCTGCAGAGTCGCATGTAGATCGTTCAATTGACGGTCCAGCAGCATTTATTCAAACCAATATTGTGGGAACTTATACCCTATTAGAAGCAGTTCGAAAGTATTGGATGAGTCTTGAAGCTGAAGCTCAACACAACTTTCGCTTTCATCATATTTCAACTGATGAAGTTTATGGCGACTTAGAAAGTACAACCAATCTTTTTACGGAAACAACCTCATACGCACCAAGCTCTCCTTATTCTGCGTCTAAAGCTAGTTCAGATCATTTAGTACGTGCTTGGCACAGAACCTATGGTCTACCTGTGATTGTGACTAATTGCTCGAACAATTATGGGCCTTATCATTTTCCAGAAAAACTAATTCCATTGGTGATTCTAAATGCACTAGATGCTAAACCTTTACCTGTATATGGTAACGGTCAACAAATTCGGGATTGGCTGTATGTGGAAGATCATGCTCGCGCTTTGTATAAAGTGGTGACCGAAGGAATCGTGGGTGAAACCTATAACATTGGTGGACACAACGAAAAGCAGAATATTGAGGTGGTAAAAACCATTTGCAAGATTTTGGATGAGCTAAAACCACAGGCAAATGGTCAAGCGTATGAGTCACTGATTACTTTTGTAAAAGACCGTCCTGGGCACGATCTACGTTATGCAATTGATGCCACAAAAATTCAAAATGAATTAGGCTGGACGCCGACGGAAACCTTTGAAACTGGAATCCGTAAAACGGTGGAATGGTATTTTAATAACCAAGAATGGGTTGCCCATATTCAAAGTGGTGAATATCAATCGTGGTTAGAAAAGCAATACAAGGCTAAGTAATGAAAATCTTATTGCTTGGAAAAAATGGACAGGTTGGTTGGGAGCTTCAGCGCTCCCTTGCTCCATTAGGTGAGGTGATTTCACTTGATCGAAATGGTTTAAGCCAATGGTCTGGGGATTTAAGTAATCCTGATCTGATTTATCAAGCTATTTTACAAATAGTGCCAGATGTAGTTGTGAATGCGAGTGCTTATACTGCAGTAGATTTAGCTGAAACAGAACAAGATATGGCTAATCTGGTGAATCATGTGGCTGTAGGGAAGATTGCTGAGGCTTGTGCCCATATTAAGGCACTCTTAGTGCATTATTCGACAGACTATGTTTTTGATGGTGAGGGTGTATCGGCATTTAATGAAGCTGATGCCCTTAAACCTTTGAATATATATGGTAAGACTAAGGCTTTAGGTGAGCAAGCTATTCAGAATGCTCGATGTGATTACTTGATATTTAGAACATCATGGGTTTTTGCGCGAAAAGGTAAGAATTTTTTAAAAACAATGCTTACTTTGGCTCAGCAGCGTAAAGAGTTATCTATTATTAATGATCAAATTGGTGCTCCGACATCGGCTGAACTAATTGCCGATGTAAGTGCTCATGCGATTGTGCATACATTGCAAGATCAAACTAAAATTGGCATTTATCATTTGGTTGCTAGTGGTGAGACATCGTGGTTTGAGTATGCAAACTATATATTTGAGCAAGCAAAAAGCTTAGGTGTAAATTTAGCTATTCAGCAAGTTAATCCGATTCAAACAACAGCATATCCGACACCCGCACAACGTCCACTTAATTCACGATTAAATAATCAAAAAATTCAACATGCTTTTCAAATTTATTTGCCAGACTGGAAAGTACATGTACAAAGAACTGTAACAGAGGTACTTCAGAAATGAGTATAAAGCGTAAAGGTATTATATTGGCAGGTGGTTCAGGAACCCGTTTGCATCCAATTACTAAAGGTGTATCTAAGCAACTCTTGCCAATTTATGATAAGCCAATGATTTATTATCCGTTATCCGTTCTGATGTTAGCAGGTATTCGTGAAGTACTAGTAATTTCAACTCCAGAGGATTTACCTAACTTTGAAAAGTTGCTTGGCGATGGGTCACAATTTGGTATCGAAATAAGCTATAAAGAACAGCCTTCACCAGATGGACTTGCGCAAGCGTTTATTCTTGGCGAAGAATTTATAGGAAATGATCACGTTTGCTTAATCTTGGGCGACAATATTTATTATGGTCAAAATTTTAGTAAGCAATTAAAGGCAGCCAATAACCTTGAAAAAGGTGCAACAGTTTTTGGTTACCATGTTACTGATCCAGAGCGTTTTGGGGTAGTAGAGTTTGATCCAACTGGCAAAGTACTGAGTATTGAAGAAAAGCCAACTCAACCGAAATCTCCTTATGCAGTCACTGGATTGTATTTCTATGATAATCGCGTAGTTGAGTTTGCAAAACAGGTAAAACCATCTGCACGCGGTGAGTTAGAAATTACCGATATTAACAATGCTTATTTGAAAGATGGTTCACTCAATGTTGAATTACTTGGGCGTGGTTTTGCATGGCTAGATACGGGAACTCATGAATCTCTACTAGAAGCAGGTCAATTTGTATATACCATTGAAAAACGTCAATCGCTAAAAGTGGCCTGTTTAGAAGAAATTGGTTTTCAGCAAGGTTGGATTTCAAAAGAAAAACTTAAGGAAAGTGCAGAAGCACTTAGAAAAACAGATTATGGTCAATACTTATTGAAATTATTGGATGAAGTAAAATGAGAGTAGAAAAAACAAAACTCGACGGTTTATTAATACTTCATCCACAAGTTTTTGGGGATGAACGTGGTTGGTTTATTGAAAGCTTTAATCAACAAAGTTTTGAGAATGCATTAAAAGAATTAAATTTACTTATACCAACATTTGTGCAGGATAATCATTCCTGTTCGCAAAAAGGGGTGTTGAGAGGTTTGCATTTTCAGCGCGAACCTTATGCCCAAGGTAAATTGGTTCGAGTTGTTCAAGGTAAAGTGTGGGATGTTGCCGTTGATATTCGTCCAGACTCTAAAACTTATGGGGAATGGGTTGGTGTAGAGTTGAGTGCAGAAAATAAAACTATGTTTTGGATTCCTGAAGGGTTTGCTCATGGCTTTATCGCATTAGAAGATAATACTCAGTTTCTTTATAAAACTACTAATTATTATAATAAGGAAAGTGAAGGTGCGATTATCTGGAATGATCTAACGCTAGCAATTGATTGGCCATTATATGAAATTGAAGAGGTATTAGTAAGTGATAAAGATAAACTAGCTACCAAGTTTATTGAACTAAATATATGAATATATTGAAAAACAGTTTTTATAATTTTGCTGGATATTTGATACCAGGGATTTTGTCAATTTTTATATTGGGTTATACCGCTCGAATATTAAATGTCGAAAAATTTGGGTTATTAATGATGATCATGGCAATCGTTGGTTATGCTGGAATTTTCGATATGGGTATTAGTAGAGCCGTAATTAGAGAGGTTGCGCTCTATAAGGATAATAAATTTGAACTAGGTAAAATATTGTCAACATCGAATATTGTTGTAATCTTTTTAGGTTTTATAGCAACATTAAGTATTATCTTTTTCAAATATGAAATTCAGTCTTATTTGTCGGTTAGTCAGGCCATTGTGGATGATGTATTAAGTGCACTAGTTGTAATTAGCTTTTCTATTCCTATCTATTTATCAACACAAGTAATCAGTGCTTTATATGAGGGTCGGCAAGAATTTTTAAAAGTTAATATTTATAAGACATATAGTGGTTTGTTAATTACAATTTTCCCTTTTATTTTTATTGTATTTCAGCCAACTTTATATTTCGCAACTTTGGGGTTGTTGATTTCTAGGATTTTGTCTCTAATCATTTTACTCTATTTTCTGAGGACGGAATTGGGGCTATTGTTTAAAGGTTTTAATTTAAATAATTTTAAAAGATTGATTAGTTTTGGTGGTTGGGTTGCAGTGACTAATATAATTAGTCCAATCTTATCTTATTTTGATAAATTAATTATTTCTAATAACTTGGGTGCAAATATGCTAGGGTTTTATACAGCCCCATCGGAAGTTATTGCAAGAATGAGTATATTGCCAAATGGAATATCAAGAACAATATTTCCTTTATTAACAGAAGGTTTATATAAGCATAATGAAATTAAAAATAAATCTTATATGTTGATGTTTGTAATTGTTCTACCTGTAGTAATTTCTGGAATTTTTTATTCGGACCAAATAATAAGAATATGGTTTGGTGATGTATATGTTGAAAATTCAAAACATATATTACAAATCTTATTAATTGGGTTTTTCTTTAATGCATTGGCGCAAATTCCATATACTAGTATTCAAGCTAAGGGTTATTCTAATATAACAGCAATAGTACATATTGCTGAAGCTATTCCATTCTTAGTTTTTTTAATATATTCTATTAAAAATTATGGAATTATAGGAGCTGCATGTGTATGGTCAGGTCGGGTAATCATAGATTTTATCGTATTGGAATTAATAGATAGATTTGGGGTATTTTCATTTAAGAAATATGGTAAATATGGCAATTAATATATTGTTCAAAAACTTATGCTTTTTATGTTTTTTTAATTAAGGGTCATTATTCATGGACATATCAATTTTAATTGTTAATTACAATACTAAAGAATTAATATTAAATTGTTTGCAATCAATTTATGAGCACACTAAAGATATTGATTTTGAGGTTATTGTAATTGACAATAATTCTCATGATGGGTCTATTGATGCAATAAAAAATTATTTTAAAAACGTAAATATTATTAACTCTGGGTCAAATCTAGGCTTTGGAGGAGCAAACAATCTTGGTTGCGATTATGCACGCAGTGATTATTTATTTTTCTTGAATTCTGACACATTATTAATAGAAAACTCCATTAAATTTCTTTTAGATAAATATAAAGAGTTAGAAAAAAATAATAGAATTGGTACCTTGGGGGCTATTCTAGTTGATGAAAAAGGTAATATCACTACATCAGGTGGAAAAGTGCCAACGGTCTGGCAGTTTATTTCTATGCATTTCATGAAAATAGTTCCAAAAAATATTAAAAAAGCTAATCAGGATTATATAAAATCCCAATTAAGTAAGGTGGAGATGGTTTCAGGAGCTGACATGGTAATCAAAAAAGAACTATTTAAAGAACTTAACGGTTTTGATGAAAATTTTTTTTTATACTATGAGGATACAGACCTTCATAAAAGATTATTAGATCTTGGATATATCAATTATTTAGATTGTACGACTCGAATAATGCATTATGAGGGAGGTAGTGCTGAAATGTCACATTGGAAACGAACAGTTATTCATACCAGCCAAAATTACTTTTTTAGAAAACATTCGACTTTATTTTTATTCATAGTGTATTCAATTTATCAATTATTATTTTCAATATTTAGTTTACTTAACGGAAAATATACTTTTAAACAAAATATTGATTTTATTAAAACTAACTTGAAAAATTTCAAACTATGATGAGTCATATTATATAATAAGGTATACTAAATATGATTACTATTGTTACACCAACATATAACCGAACTAAATATTTACCAAGGCTTTATACTAGTTTGATTAAGCAAACCAACATGAATTTTGAATGGATTGTTGTTGATGATGGCAGTATAGATGATACTGAAGGTTTAATTAAGGATTTCAAAAATGAAAATATTATTAATATCATTTATTTGAAAAAAGAAAATGGTGGAAAGCACACAGCTCTCAATTTAGGGGTTGAACTTTCAAATTTTCCCTATATTTTTATTGTAGACAGCGATGATACTTTACCAGAAAATAGTATAAAAGTTATAATTGAAAAAATTGAAGAAGCTTCTCTAAGAGCTGATTATAAGACGATTGCAGGTATATGTGGTAATAAAGCAAATTTAAATGGTCAAGTTGTTGGTAATGTAATGGATGATGAGATTGTTTGTAGTTATATGGATTTTAGATATAAATATGAAATTTCCGGAGATAAAGCGGAGGTTTTTAAAACTGAGATTTTAAAAAAATATAGATTCCCTGTTTTTGATAACGAAAAATTTTGTCCTGAAGCACTTATTTGGAACAGAATTTCTAAGAATTACGATATGTATTTTTTTAATAAAACCATTTATTTTTGTGAGTATTTAGAAGGTGGATTAACTGATCAAATTCTAATAGTTAGAAAAAAGTCACCTAATGCTACTTTATTGTATTATTATGAATTATCAGAATGTTATAAAATTAAATTTAAATATCGAGTTCGTGGTTATTTAAATTATTGGAGGTTTTTTTACATATCTAATAAAAATAATATTAAAAAAGAAATAAAATTTCCAGAAGGTTTTGTTAGTTTTTTGTGTAAATTTTTTGTATTGTTTTTATTTTATTTAGGTTTTTTAAAGCGCTAATTTAGCTCGTATTTAGGATGGTTTTTTGATGGATTTGAAAAAATATTTTATTGTATTTCTTATGTTAGGGAGTATGGGTTTTTCAATCCTTTTATTTCAACATTTTATTGAAGATATATTTTTATCTATACCGATATTATTAAACTTTTTAATAAGTTTTTTTATTTGTCTTAAATATGCACCTGAAAACCATATTATTAAATTATCTTCAATATATCTTGTAGGTTTCTTATTGTTTATATGTGGTAGATTTATTTACAACATATTTTTTCCTGATAATGCTTTTTGTATAGAATTTGGCTTTGTCTATTGTTTGGACAATAATGAAAAAATAAAATCAGCTATTTTAATAAATCTTTCATTGATATTTTTTACTTATGGTTTTTTAAATAATAAATATAATAAAATAAAGAAAAATACTGTATTTTTTGAGGCGAACAAAAATACTTTGCTAATTATTAGTTGTATTGGTCTTTTTTTTGGGCTTTTTTCTTTAAATAATTCTTATAAGTTGATATTAAGTGCAATTAATAATGGGTATTTGTCAATATACTCAGAACAGGATGGCATATATTCCACACCAATTTCATTGATTGTTTTTACTTTTTTTGTTGCAATATTAGCTATTCAATACTGTTTTAAAAACAAGTATTATTTTTGCTTAATATTTTATAGATTAAGCTTGTTTATTTATTTAGTGATAATGATTTCATCAATTTTTCAAGGATCTAGGTCTTCTTTTATCTCGGGGTTAATTTTTATTTTATGGATTTACTTAGATAATAAAAAAATTAACTTAAAAAATATCATGTTTGGTTCATTAATTTTATTTTTTATGTTTTTTGCTAATGATTTGGCATCTTTAAGTGGTGCAAGAGATGCCTCAAGCAATAAGCAAGATATCTTTAATATTATATTGGAAGATATGTTATACAATCAGGGTATAACTATGATGGTGTTTAATATGGGGGTTTTGAATAATGAATTTCCATTTTTAGCTTATTTAAAAGTAATCTTGCCTGGAATTCAAATTTTTTATAGCTTTTTTGATAATATTAACAATTCACATTTAACTTTTTCTAGTTTTTTACTTTATAAGCTTGAGCCTGTTACTTTGTCTCAAGGCTTTGGATTGGGATGGTCATTGCTAGGTGATTTTTATGCATTTTCATTTGGATTTCTACCTTTATTTTTGTTTTACAATTACTATTGGGGTAAAATAATTTACAGAATTTCAGAAAGATGTAATGATAGTGTGTATTATAAGGGTTTGTTTATTTGTTTTTTAACACAAATTTTCATGATTAGTCGGTCAAGTATTTCAATTCTATGGGCCTTAATAATTTTTTATAGTATATTTTATTTGTTAGGTAGGCTCCGGTTTAAAAAATGAAAATCTTATACTTAATTACTGGTCTTGGTGGTGGTGGGGCTGAAAAAGTTGTTGTAGATTTAGCTGATAGGATGTTTAATCTGGGTCATAAAGTAAAGATTGCTTACTTAAAAAAACCAATTGTTGTCAGTCCAAATAATCAAAATATAGAACTTATATATATAGGATTGGAAACAGTACGTGATATTTTAAGTGCATATAATAATTATAAAAAATTGATTGAAGATTTTCAGCCAGATGTTGTGCATGCACACATGGTACATGCCAATATTTTTGCTAGAATCGTCCGTAAATTTACTCCAATCCCTAAACTGATTTGTACTGCTCATAGTAACAATGAGGGTGGTAGGCTGAGAATGTTAGCTTATAAGTTAACCCATTATCAGGCTGAGCTAACAACAAATGTCAGTATTGCAGCTAGTGAAAGCTTTGAGCTACTCGGTGCTGTACCTAAGGATAGAATTAGAACCATTTATAATGGTATTGATTTAGATAAATTTAAATTTAATCCCCAAGCTTATGAATCGATTAGATCAAATTTAGATATTTGTTCTGATGCTAAGTTGTTTTTAGCGGTAGGGAGGTTTCACAAAGCTAAAGATTATTTAAATTTAATAAAAGCATTTTATTTATTAATTGAACAAGAAGGTACTTTTATTCATCGTCCTATATTAATAATCGCAGGCGATGGTGAAGAGCGTGCTGAAATTGAGGCAACTATTGCAGATTATGGGCTGAGCGAAGATGTGAAATTGCTAGGTCGTAGAGATGATATTGCAGACCTTATGTCTGCTGCCGATTTTTTTGTACTTTCTTCTGCATATGAGGGTTTTGGGTTAGTTGTTGCAGAAGCTATGGCATGTGAAACATTTGTTGTTGCAACCGATGCTGGTGGGGTAAAAGAAGTGATGGGGGGATATGGTTTATTAGCTCCTATCAAAAACTCAAGGCTCCTTGCTGAACAACTTAGCAAAGCTATTACTATGGATGAAAAAATAGTAAAACAAAATAACCTAAACGCACTTGATTATGTCAAAAAAAATTTCGATCTTGATGAAATTACAAAGCAATGGTTAAAAATTTATGCTGCCTAAAAAAACTATTCTTATCGGTACAATTGCATCAAGCTTCTATGGCTTTCGTGCAGACTTAATTCGTACACTCTTAAAAAAAGGACATCAAGTCTATGCATTTACGTCTGAATATACGGCAGAAGACCTAAAAAAAATAGAAAGGTTGGGTGCTACTCCAGTTATGTACACATTAAACCGTGGCGGATTGAATCCACTCGCAGATATGATTGCAACATATCAGCTCTCAAAAAAAATTAAAGTAATCAATCCAGACCTCGTATTTTCCTATTTTTCTAAACCTGTAATTTTTGGTACATTAGCAGCAAGAATAGCTAAAGTGCCGCGTATTATTGGGATGCTCGAAGGTCTAGGTTATACTTTTACAGATCAGCCCAAGGGTCAAAGTAAAAAAACGCAACTTATAAGAAAAATACAGGTTTTTTTATATAAAATAGCCTTACCACAACTTGATCAACTTATTTTTTTAAATCCTGATGATCCGAAAGATTTACTTGAAAGGCATGAAATACAAGTAAAAAAAGTAAAAATTTTGGGCGGGATTGGCTTAAATTTAAAAGATTATCCATACCAACCGCTAAGTAGCATTCACTTTCCTATAAAGTTTCTATTTATTGGTCGCTTACTAAAAGAAAAAGGTATTTACGAGTTTATTCAAGCAGCAAAATTAGTAAAAAAAATATATCCTGATACGCAATTTACAGTTCTTGGAGCAATAGACCCACATAACTTAGGCGCTTTACAACAAACAGAACTGGATACTTTAATTTCTTCAAATATTATTCAATATCCTGGTCATGTGGGTAATATCAAAGACTGGATTGCTGACAATCATGTGTTTGTATTGCCATCGTATCGTGAGGGAGTGCCACGAAGTACACAAGAAGCAATGGCTATTGGACGTGCTGTTATTACAACTGATGTACCAGGTTGTCGAGAAACTGTAATTGATAGTGTAAATGGTTTTTTAGTGCCCAAATGGAACCCACAGGCATTGGCAGAAAAAATGATTTATTTCATTGAGCACCCAGAGCAAGTTCGTATGATGGGTGATCAAAGCCATAAAATTGCGATTGAAAAGTTTGATGCAGAAAAAGTAAACCAGCGCTTATTAGAAATATTGGGAATTTAAAAATATGAAGCTCTTACTTACAGGCAGTAACGGTTTCCTCGGTCAATATTTATCACAATTCTTGGCTGAAAAAGGCTATTCTGTTTTAGCGCATACCCGTAAAGCCCAAACTTTTGACCATTCGAATATTCACAATATCAATTTTGATCTGAATGATAACTTAGACAACATTGATCTGAATCAAGTTGAAGTTATTATTCACTGTGCAGGTCGTGCGCATGTCATGCATGAAATTGCTGCATCGCCACTTGAAGCATATCGTCAAACCAATGTACAAGGCACATTAAACCTTGCACAAAAAGCAGTACAAAGTGGCGTCAAACGCTTTATTTACTTAAGCAGCATTAAAGTCAATGGCGAACAAACCACCACGCAAGCCTTTTGTCCTAATGACGATGTCCACACAAATGACCCGTATGGCCTATCTAAATATGAAGCAGAACAAACCTTACTTGCGCTATCTCAACGCACAGGTTTAGAAGTGGTTATTATTCGCCCAGTCCTCATTTATGGGCCTAATGTAAAAGCCAACTTTAAAAGTATGGTGAACTTGGCAAGTAAAAAATTCCCCTTACCGATTGGTTGCTTAGACAATAAACGCAGTATGGTGAGCGCCTATAACTTAGCTGACCTGATTCATACGTGTATGACGCATCCAAATGCCAACCGTGAAGTATTTTTAGCCAGTGATCAGGATGACATTTCAGTGAAACAACTATTTGAAAAATTAGCAAAATATCAAAATAATCAATTGCTAATGCTACCAGTACCAAAAAGCTTGATCAGTTTTCTGGCAAGTTTGGTGGGGAAAAAAGCGGTTGCCTCACGTCTATGTTCAGAACTGTTAGTAGATACCACTAAAAATACTCAACTTTTAGGTTGGACAGCACCGTATAATGTCGATACAAGCCTAGAAAAAATGTTTAACACAGCGCATCAAAACTGAGCCTAGTCACAAATATGTCCATGCTATCCCTTTTTATTTTCTTTTTACTTGCGTTTGCGATGACCTATTTCATGCGCGCCTACGCCCTCAAGACAAATATAATAGATAACCCTAATGAACGTAGCTCCCACAGTGTACCCACGCCCCGCGGTGGTGGCGTTGCGGTTGTGTGTAGCTACTTGTTGGCGCTGGCTGTGCTGATATATAGCCAACAATTGACCGTACATATTGGTTTAACACTAATAGCAGCGGGTTTTGTCATCGCTTTACTTGGTTTTTTAGATGACCATGGGCACATTAATTCCATGTTGCGCTTAGCAGTACACTTTTTAGTGGCCATTGGCGTGGTCATCAGCTTGGGTGGTTTCAGTGAAGTCATTGCTTTTAATGGCCTGCAGCTCGGCTTTATCGCCAATATCATTGCTGTATTATTTTTGGTGTGGTTATTAAATTTGTACAACTTTATGGATGGCATTAATGGTATTGCCAGTGTCGAAGCCATTACTACTGTCGTTAGTTTGGCCATTTTGTATTATGTACTGAATACCACATTAAATTCAGACATATTGTGGTTATTGGCAGCCTGTGTATTTGGGTTTTTATTGTGGAACTTTCCCAAGGCTAAAATTTTTATGGGCGATGCCTGTAGCGGATTTCTCGGTCTCACTTTGGGTATTTTGGCGCTTATCGCTCTAAAAGAAAACTTGGCACTGTTTTGTGCGTGGATCATTTGTCTAGGTGTATTTGTGGTCGATGCGACTTATACCCTAATAAAACGCGTGTTGAGTGGCTATAAAATGTATGATGCCCATCGCAGTCACAGCTATCAAATTTTATCACGCCGATGGGGCAGCCATACACCAGTGACTTTGGCGATAGCAGCTATTAATTTATTGTGGCTCTTTCCAATCGCCTATATCACGACCACCCAACAATGGGCGTATCCTGAGTTCGCGGTATTGATTGCCTATTTACCATTAATATTCTTGGCCATCAAATTGAAAGCAGGAAAGCCTGATGCCTGAAAAAAAATTGCTTATTTTAGGAGCAGGCGGTTTTGGCCAAACAATTGCTGAAGTTGCTGAACTTTTAGATAATTGGGAGAATATTTCTTTTGTTGATGATCGATGGCCTGAGCAACAATGGTTAGGTTGTTATCCTATTGTTTCAAATATTCAAAACTTATCCTTAATCAAGCAACAAGATTTCGAGGCCATCATTGCCGTTGGAAATAACCAAATACGACAAAAGTGGCAACAATTACTGCTTGATTTATCTATACCAATTACGACTATTATACATCCACAAACCATCATTGCTCCTAGTGCGAAAATAGGGCAGGGGGTAAGTATTATGGCTGGGTGTGTTATTGGAACGAATACGATTATCCAAGATGGTGCTATTTTAAATATGGGTACATTATTGGACCATGATGTGGTGGTTGAACAATTTGTACACTTAAGTATTGGGGTGAAAGTTGCAAGTAATAATATTATCCCTACATTTTCTTTCTTGGAAGTGGGAAGTGTCATAGAACATAAGTCTTAATAACAACTTCTTTAAATTAAGATATGACGTGCTGAAAAATATATGAAATCTCTTGTAATTCCTCTGGTTGAATCTCCACGTTCAGCAAAACTCGCATTTCTAGTTATTCTAGATTTCTGTATATTCCCGGTCCTGATCTGGTTGTGTTATGCCCTCCGCCAGTTTGATCTTGGTGCAGAGGTTGTGCCGAACATTGCTTTTGGCTCGGTTTGGGTGAGTGCAATAGCAGTCTTTATGCTGTTTATTTGTGGTGTTTACCGTTTTATTGTGCGAACTTTCAATGAATTTTTCATGGTGAAATTAGGTCTGGCAACCATATTAAGCGTGATTGGTTTGTACTTGTTGGCTTATAGTACACATGCGTTTGTTCCGACCTCAATTCCATTAATGTTTGGCTTTATGATGTTTGCCTGGGTTTGGTTCAGTCGTGGCGTTATTCGCTTTGTGGTGAGATCCTACTTACAGGCTAATGTGCCGAAAAAACGGATTGCTATTTATGGGGCTGGTTATGCAGGCCAACAGGTTGCAGCGACTTTAAATCGCTCCCATGAGCATTTGCCGATTATATTTATTGATGATAACCCATCTTTAAGAGGCCAGAATATTGGCGGTGTTCAAGTATATTCGCCACATAGAGCTTTAAAATGTTTGGTTAAACTACGTATTGATGAAATCTTAATTGCTTTACCGTCAGTGGGAAGAATCCGTAAAAGTGAGATTGTTAAGTTTTTAGAACCAGCCCACCTTAAAATTACCGAAATTCCAGGTTTAACTAAACTGGTCAATGGTGAAATTCGAATTTCTGATATTCAGGAAGTGGATATTATTGATTTACTGGGGCGTGATCCTGTACCACCAGTTCCAACGCTTTTGGCTAAAAATATTAAAAATAAAGTAGTCATGGTCACAGGCGCGGGTGGCTCGATTGGTTCAGAACTATGTCGCCAAATTATTAGAAATCAGCCTGTCAAAATTATCATTTATGAACTGACAGAATTTGCTTTATATCGTATCGATAAAGAATTACGTCTTACAGCAAACTGTGAAATTATTCCAATTTTAGGTTCAGTTCTCGACGAACGTAAGTTAGAACGGGTAATTGAACAATATGGTGTGCAAACTGTTTATCATGCTGCCGCATATAAGCATGTACCACTGGTAGAATGTAATCCGCTGGCTGGCCTGAAAAATAATGCGGTGGGAACAGCATTCAGTGTCAATGCCGCAGTGAAAAAAGGCGTTGAAACTTTTGTTCTGATCTCAACCGATAAAGCGGTACGTCCGACCAATGTGATGGGGGCGACCAAACGTATGGCAGAACTGTATTGTCAGGCTATGGCGGAAGCTCAGGATCGGACCCAGATCAGTATTGTGCGCTTTGGTAATGTCCTTGGTTCTTCGGGCTCGGTCGTGCCGTTGTTTAAACAGCAAATAGCCAAGGGTGGTCCGATTACCGTGACCGATCCAGAAGTGACCCGTTTCTTTATGACCATTCCGGAAGCCTCGCAGCTGGTGATTCAGGCCGGTGCTTTGGGTACTGGTGGAGATGTATTTTTGCTGGACATGGGCGAGCCGGTACGGATTCAGGATCTGGCACGACAAATGATTTCTCTCAGCGGACTCAAAGTCAGAGATGATAAAAACCCGAATGGCGATATTGAAATTCAATATACTGGGCTACGTCCAGGCGAAAAACTCTATGAAGAACTGCTGATTGACGAAGAAAATACAGAAATTACTGCACATACCCGTATTCTAAGATCGGTAGAAAAGCATTATCCATTGGCAGAAATTCTGGAGGTCTTTAACCAGATCCATGAGCTTTCAGCGACGCAGCCCGATATTGAATGGGCATTGACCCAGCTGGAATACTATGTCGATGGTTATGTCCGTGGTAATGAAATTCAAGTGAACTAGGTTTTTATAAATATGATCAAGAAAGCAATTCTTCCTGTGGCAGGTTTGGGTACGCGTTTTTTGCCGGCCAGTAAATCAATTCCCAAAGAAATGGTGACTGTGGTCGATCGTCCTGCAATTGAATATGTGGTACGTGAAGCCGTGGCTGCCGGAATTGAGCAGATTATTCTGGTGACCCATTCTTCCAAGGCTTCGATTGAAAACTATTTTGACCGTAACTTTGAGCTTGAAACCACCCTTGAGCAAAAAAACAAAACCGACTTGCTGAAAGAAATTACTGAGATTCTGCCTGCAGGCGTGAGTGTGATTAGTGTACGTCAGCCTCAGCCTTTAGGTTTGGGCCATGCGGTACTGTGTGCCAAAGCCGTGATTGGCGATGATGATTTTGCAGTGCTGTTGCCGGATGTACTGGTCAAGGATCAGGATCCGGAAAATGACCTGTCACGCATGATTCAGCGCTATGTACAATCTCAAGCGTCACAAATCATGGTGGAAGCAGTGCCTGAACATCTGGTGGACCAATATGGCATTGTGGATGTTGCAGCAGTGCCAGCCGAAGGGAAAAGTATTGTGATGCAAGGGATCGTTGAGAAACCGGTGGTCGGAACGGCACCTTCAAATCTGTCTGTGGTCGGACGTTATATTCTACCAGCCAAAATCATGCAGCTTTTGGAACAGACACCACGAGGGGCAGGCAATGAAATCCAGCTGACCGATGCGATTGCCATGCTGCAGCAGACAGAAGCTGTAGAAGCCTATCGCATGAAAGGCCAGACCTTTGACTGTGGCAGCAAGTTAGGTTATCTAAAAGCTGTTTTACATTATGGTATAGATCATCCTAAACTCGGTACCGAGTTTAAAGCATTGATTCAGGAACTGGCTTTGTAAGAAAAAATAATAAAAAGGAATATCATGAAAGTCGCAGTATTGGGAAAAACCTTATTTTCCGGAGTCATTTCAGCTCTTTTATCTGAATGTGGTCATCAGGTGGTCTGGTGTAATAGCTTTGGTGCAGATGAGTCAGCTCGGCCCTATTTTCAGGATGAATCCCTCCAGCTATTACTGCAAAAACAGGAAAAGTCTGGCTTTTTAAACTGTTGCGATTTTCAGCATCTGGATTTTAATCAGGATGTTTTTTTCTTTAGTTTTAATGCGACTGAAGAGCAACAGGCGTTTCAGATGGTGGATACCATCCGGCATGCCTGTTTTGCCCATCCCAAACTGATGATTAATGCCTCGACCTTTGGCTTGCATGGCACGCAACGCTTTCAGCAGTTGCTGCCGAATGATGACTGGATTTATCTGCCAGATATTATTCAGGAAGGGAATGCACTGCGTAGCTTTACTCAGGCCACCCAGCTGATTGTGGGCTGTGATCATGCAGATATCCAGCCTAAAATCAAAGAACTCTTACGTCCATTATTTCCACGCGCGCAGCAGTATCTATTTATGCCGGTTCTGGATGCCGAATTTACCAAGTTGAGTATTTCCGGCATGCTGGCCACCCGGATCAGTTATATGAATGATCTGGCCAGTGTGGCAGAAAAGCTTGGCATTGATATTGAACAGGTACGGCAAGGCATGGCTGCGGATAACCGGATTGGTTCTGCCTATCTGTTCCCCGGCGTTGGTTTTGGTGGAGAGAATTTCTCCCATGATATCCGGACGCTTACTCACGCCGTGGCAGATTCAGGGGTAAAAAACCAGTTGCTGGAACAGGTCTGGGACATTAACGAACAGCAAAAAGAATTACTGTTTCGTAAACTCTGGAACTATTTCCGTGGAGACTTAAAGGGTAAAGTTATTGCGATCTGGGGTGCAGCCTTTAAGGAAAATACCCCAAGTATCCAGCAGTCTCCGGTACATGCCATGCTGACCGCTTTGTGGGCACAAGGCGTGACGGTCAAGCTGCATGATCCTCAGGCAATCACAAATATTGAAAAGGTTTATGGGCCACGGGAAGACCTGATCCTGTGTAAAGACCAGTATCAGGCTGTGGAAGGGGCGCATGCCTTGTGTCTGATTACGGCATGGAAACAGTACGGCAGTCCGGATTATCCGTATCTAATCAAACTAATGCAGCATCCCCTGATTCTGGATGGGCGTAATCTGTATGATCCGACGTATGTCAAGACACGTGGTTTTAATTATATTGGGGTGGGACGTTAATGTTGAGCCATTTTAATCCAAATCTCGACACTGAAACTGTGTGTCAGAAACTCGCCTCGAACAAAGAACAGCTTCAGTCTGAGCATTTGCGGGAGCTGTTTGCTGCTGACCCGCAGCGTTTTAATCGATATTCTATCCAGTTTGAACAACTGCTGTTTGACTATAGCAAACACCGAATCAATAAGAATGTGATGCAGGGGCTGATCGAATGGGCCGATGCACAGAACCTCAGATCCTGGATTGGCTCGCTATTTTCCAATCAGGAAATCAACTATACCGAGCAGCGTGCTGCCATGCACTGGGCATTGCGCCTGCCGAAACAGGATCAACAGCATGCTGATCTGGCAGCTGATGTGCATGCCCAGCTGGAGCGTATGTATGCGCTGGTGGAACAAATTCATGCCGGACAGCGTCGCGGTGCCACCGGGGAAGTCATTCAGGATGTGGTCAATATCGGGGTGGGCGGATCAGACCTCGGTCCCTTGATGGTCACACATGCTTTATCTGATTTTAAATACCAGTCTGCCCAGCCACTCAACGTACATTTTGTTTCGACTATGGATGGCAGTCAGTTGTCTGAGCTGTTGCATCAGCTGCGTCCGGAAACGACACTGTTTATTATTTCCTCCAAATCCTTCGGCACCATTGATACCCTGACCAATGCTCAGACGGTACGCTTGTGGCTGGAAAAGGCCTTAGGTCAACATCCTTATATTCTCAAGCATCATTTTATTGGAGTATCAACCAAGCCGGAAAAAATGACCGCATGGGGAATTGCACCGGAAAACCAGTTGCTGCTCTGGGACTGGGTCGGTGGGCGTTATTCACTCTGGTCCTGTATCGGACTGCCAATTGCCTTGAGTATCGGCATTGAAGGCTTCAAGCAGCTGCTGGCGGGTGCCTATGCAGTGGACCAGCATTTTCAGTACCAGCCTTTTGAGCGTAATATTCCGGTATTGATGGGATTGTTGGGAGCCTGGAATACCAATTTTCTGGATATCCAGACCCATGCAATTCTGCCTTATGATGGCCGGCTGAAATATTTTGCCTCCTATCTGCAACAGCTGGAAATGGAATCAAATGGTAAGTCGATCCAGCGTAATGGCGAAAAAGTCCAGTTCGATACCTGCCCGATCATCTGGGGAGAAGTAGGACCGAATGCCCAGCATGCCTTCTATCAGTTATTGCATCAGGGTACGCAGTCAGTCAGCTGTGATTTTATTGCGCCGGTAGAGCGGTATAATAGCCAGCAATATACCTATGTAGACAGTGCCGAAGCATTGGTAGAACAACATCATTTGGCCTTATCTAACTGTCTGGCGCAGTCGCGCTTACTGGCTTTTGGCAATGAAGCGCTGGATCAGGCTGAATTGGCGAGCTTGCCGGCCTATAAGCAGTATGAAGGCAATCAGCCAAGCAGTACCCTGTTATTGCAGGAGCTCAATCCATACAGTTTGGGCATGCTTATTGCACTCTATGAACATAAGGTATTTGTCCAATCTGTGCTGTGGAATATCAATCCGTTTGATCAGTGGGGCGTAGAAAAAGGCAAGGAAATTGCCAACCAGTTATTGCCTATCCTGAATGGTGAACAGACCGATCTGGATGGTCTAGATGGCTCAACCCAAGGTTTAATTAAAGTTCTATTAGGAAAGTAAAATGGCGAAAATTCTGGTCACAGGCGGGGCAGGCTATATTGGTTCACATACCTGTGTGGAATTGCTGAATGCCGGACATGAGGTCGTTGTACTGGATAATCTGTGTAATAGCTCAGCTGAATCCTTAAACCGTGTAGAAAAGCTAACCCAGAAAAGTCTGACCTTTGTGGAAGGTGATATTCGGAATAGCCAGTTACTCGATCAGGTCTTTCAGCAAAATTCGATTGATGCAGTGATTCATTTTGCCGGACTGAAAGCCGTTGGCGAGAGTCAGCAGATTCCTTTGGACTATTTTGACAACAATATTGCCGGTTCCATCAGTCTGGTGCAGGCGATGCAGCGCGCACAGGTGTTTAAGTTGGTTTTCAGCTCTTCGGCTACGGTATATGGGGAAAAAAATCCTTCACCCTTAAACGAAGACATGCCTACCGGAATGCCGACCAATAACTATGGTTATACCAAACTGATAGTTGAGCAACTGCTCGAAAAGTTATGCATAGCTGATGAACGCTGGTCCATTGCATTATTACGGTATTTTAATCCGGTCGGTGCACATAAAAGTGGTCAAATTGGGGAAGATCCACAAGGTATCCCAAATAATTTAATGCCTTATGTAACTCAGGTGGCTGTAGGTCGTCGTGAAAAACTGTCTATTTTTGGTCATGATTACGATACGGTCGATGGTACCGGAGTACGGGACTATATTCATGTGGTGGACCTAGCCAATGCACATCTGTGTGCCTTGAATAACCGTCTAGCTTCGCAAGGCTGTAGAGCCTGGAATATTGGTACTGGCAATGGAATTTCAGTCCTGCAAGTCAAAAATACCTTTGAGCAGGTGAATGGGGTTGCTGTTCCATTTGAGTTTGTACCACGTCGTGAAGGCGATGTAGCGATCTGTTTTGCAGACAATAGACGTGCTGTACAGGAACTTGGTTGGGCAGCTAAATATGGCTTGGAGGATATGCTCGCCGACAGTTGGAAATGGCAGAAGCAGAATCCCAAAGGATATGGATCATAGATATGAATTTTATTTATGGGGTTATTTGTCATCAACTTACCCATTCACTGGTTTTTCTGGTGAATGAGCTGCTGAAAAGTCCTCATAGTATTATTCTTATTCATGTTGATCAGAAAGCCGACCTTGCCCCATTTCATACTCAATTCGGACAGCTTGATCAGGTATATTTTTTAGCAGACCGGACAGATGTACGACGGGGCAGTTATAGCCAAATTAAAGTCATGTTAAAACTTCTGCAGGAAGCACAAAAATATGATTACGGCTATTTTTTCTTCCTGTCTGGAGATGACATTCCTTTATGTTCCAATACAGCAAGAGAATTATTTCTAGAAAAAGAATATCAAAAACAGACCGAGTTTGTGGGTCATGATGATTTAGCAGATGATGTGAAACAACGGGTTAATGTCCTGTATTTACCGATTATGTATCAGAAAGCTAAATCACCATTATTTCAGTTCCTAAACAGATGGGCATTATGGTATTGCCGGCACTTCCGTAAACAGGATATCTCTCATTTACCTAAACTATATAAAGGTTCAAACTGGATTACCCTCACCGATCAGGCGGTGACATTTATTCTGGATTATCTGGAAGCGAATCCGGATTATGCAAAAACCTTTAAATCTTCACTCTGTGCAGATGAAATCTTTTTCCATACCATTATTTATAATTCCCATTTTCAGCAACGCATCTATCATGTCCAGCATAGGATAGAGGATTGTGAAACAGGGCTAAGATATATTGACTGGGATTCCGGACCGGATTATCCAAGAACTTTAGATGTATCTGATTTTGATAAAATGAAGCAGTCAGGCATGCTGTTTGCGCGAAAAATGAATACAAATATCACAGTGGATATACTCGAAAAACATTTTTCATAAAAGCTTCAGGCCGGAAAAGTACCCTAAAAACTGGAGTCTTTTCTCTGGTTTAAAGGGCACTGTTTTCAGGTTTTTTTGAGGATTTAAGCTTCGCCCTGGATCAGTTGGGTTAGCTCATCGACATAGTCCTGCATTGGGCGTGGATGATGATCACGGCGGCTTTCAATATTCAAACGCAATAATGGTTCAGTATTGGATGCACGCACATTAAAACGCCAGCTACCAAAATTCAGGCTGACGCCGTCGGTTTGATCAATTTCAGGTTTCTGATCGGCATAATGATCGAAAAGTTTTTGGATGGTCGCCTGGGTATCGGCTACTTTAAAATTAATTTCACCTGAACATGGGAACTTGGCGATCATTTCTTCCACAAGAGAAGATAAGGATTTTCCTGTTTCAGACAGTACAGCGATAGCAAGTAGCCATGGAATCATGCCGCTGTCACAGTAAGCAAAATCACGGAAATAATGATGAGCACTCATTTCCCCGCCATAAGCCGCATTATGTTCACGCATGACATCCTTAATGAAGGCATGACCTGATTTTGATTGGACGGTAATTCCCTGATATTGCTCCACGACATCCAGCGTATTCCAGACCAGACGCGGGTCATGGACAATTTTTTCACCAGACTGCTTCAGCAGAAATGCCTGCGCCAGAAGGCCGACAATATAATAGCCTTCAATAAACTGGCCTTTTTCATCGAACAGGAAGCAGCGGTCAAAGTCACCATCCCAGGCAATGCCCATATCTGCGCCATGCTGAATGACCGCATCACGGGTGCTATCACGGTTTTCAGTTAAAATCGGGTTGGGAATCCCGTTCGGAAAATTGCCGTCAGCTTCATGATGAATCTTGATAAATTCAACCGGAATATTGAGTTGTTGAAATTTTTGTTCAATCGCATCGACCACATGGCCTGCTGCACCATTCCCGGCATTCATGACCAGTTTCATCGGACGGATTTTTACCGGATCAATATAGCTCATCAGGTGATTTACAAATTCAGGCAGAATATTGTATTTTTCAGTATTGCCTTTATTGCTGACGTCAATAAATTCATCTGATTCTGCTAAAGCCTGAATCTCTTTAAGACCAGTATCGGCACTGATTGGACGGGCATTTTCACGTACCAGTTTCATGCCATTATAGTCCATCGGATTATGGCTGGCCGTGATTTCAATACCACCTTGCACATCCAGATGGAAGGCGCCAAAATAGACTTCTTCCGTGCCGGTCATGCCCAGATCCAGAACATTGACACCCGCATCATTTAAACCGTGAATGGTGGCCTGTTTTAAACCTTCACTGCTGAGCCGGATGTCACAGCCAATGACCACCGTTTTAGGTTGATAAATCTGTCCATAAGCACGGCCAATTTTATAGGCAATCTCTTCATTGAGCTCGGTGCCGAGTTTGCCGCGAATGTCATAGGCTTTGAAGCAAGTCAGTTTGGTCATTTATAGGCTCTCCATTCAGAAGAAAAAAGGCCGGTTCCCCAGCCCTGATTCAATTTTAATTATTCTACCGTAACCGATTTTGCCAGATTACGTGGCTGATCGACATCTGTACCACGCAGCACTGCCACATGATAAGACAGTAACTGCACCGGGATGCTATATACAATCGGTGCCAGCACTGCATTGATTGCCGGAATATGTACTACATGCTGACGCTCTTTGGCTTTAATGCCGCTGTTTTCATCGGCAAAGACAAACAGTTCGCCACCACGTGCCTGAACTTCTTCCATATTGGATTTCAGTTTATCCAGCATGTCATCTTGCGGTGCCAGAATCACCACCGGCATGTCATTGTCGACCAGTGCCAATGGGCCATGTTTCAACTCACCTGCAGCATAGCCTTCAGCATGAATATAGGAAATTTCTTTCAGCTTGAGTGCACCTTCCAGTGCGATCGGGAAGTGCGTGCCACGGCCCAGGAACAGGCAATGCTGCTTTTCAACAAACAGCTCAGACAGACCTAAAATTTCATCATCATGACGTAAAGTGTCCAGCATCACTTTAGGCAAATGCCAGAGTTCCGTGCTGATCTTCGTCATCTGTTCTGTAGAAATGCTATTTTTGACCGAACCAATTTTCAATACCAACAGCATTAAAGCAGCAAGCTGGGTGGTAAAGGCTTTGGTAGATGCCACACCAATTTCTGGGCCTGCCAGTGTCAACAGACTATGCTGAGTTTCGCGTACCATTGATGAGGTGGCCACGTTGCAGATGGTCATCGTGGTGATGTCCAGTCCTTTGGCGGCCGCACGTTTTTGCGTATCACGTAAGGCAGCTAAAGTGTCGGCAGTTTCACCAGACTGGGAAATACACACATACAGCGTGTTATTCACAATCACCGGAGTGCGATAACGGAACTCGCTGGCAATCTCGACCTGGCAAGGTAGATCAATCAGTTGTTCAAACCAGTATTTGGCAATCATGCCGGCATGATAGCTGGTGCCACAGGCAATAATCTGGATTTGCTGGATTGTGGAGAAGTCCTGTTCTGCATTAGTCAGGAAGTCTTCGCGCAGCTCATTGCTATTTAAGGCTTGGGAAATGGTCTGTTTGATCGCTTCAGGCTGCTCATAAATTTCTTTGAGCATGTAGTGCTTGTATTCACCTTTAGAGGCATTGCTGACCGCAGCATCCAGTTCCTTGACCGGACGATCGACCAGTTGACCATCGACAAAGACTTCAATGGTGGTGCGGGTCAAACGGGCAATATCACCTTCTTCAAGATAAATAAAACGGTTGGTAATTGGAAGTAATGCCAACTGATCGGAACTAATAAAGTTCTCACCAATACCGACACCAATCACCAGTGGTGAACCTTCACGCACAGTAATCAATTCATCCGGGTGATCCGTATGTACGATGCCCAGTGCATAGGCACCTTTCAGTTGTGGAACCACTTGGCGTACGGCTTCTAACAGGCTCGGGGTAGATTTCAGCGCATCATTGATCAGGTGTGCTACCACTTCAGTATCGGTCTGTGAGGTAAACACATAGCCCAAAGCTTCAAGATCATCTTTGAGTTCCTGATAGTTTTCGATAATCCCGTTATGGACCACTGCTACATTTTCAGAAATATGCGGATGGGCATTTTCTTCAGTCGGTTTGCCATGGGTGGCCCAGCGTGTATGCGCAATGCCGAGTGAACCGCTAATCTGGGATTCATTCACAGCCTGTTCAAGGTTTGCAACCTTACCGACACGGCGTTCACGTAGGACTTGGCTGTTGTTAATGAGTGCCAAACCTGCTGAATCATAACCACGGTATTCCAGGCGTTTTAAGCCTTCAATCAAAATATTGGTAATGCTACGTTCTGCAATGCCACCAACGATACCACACATATTTGTTCCCCTTATTTCTTGATTTTTTGCGGACGTGGATAGTTTTCTTTGGCAAATTGCTTAGAGCGCTCTACTGCCAAACTGTTGTCTTCCACATCACGGGTAATCGTTGAGCCTGCACCCACTGTGGCGCCATTGCCAATTTTTACAGGTGCCACCAATGAACTGTTCGAGCCAATAAAGGCCTGATCACCAATAATCGTTTTAAACTTGTTCGCACCATCATAATTACAGGTAATGGTTCCTGCACCGATATTAGAACCGGCACCGATTTCAGCATCACCCAGGTAGGTAAAGTGGTTGGCTTTAGAGCCTAAACCAATCGTGGTATTTTTAACTTCAACAAAGTTACCGATATGCACTTCATTGGCCAGTTGTGCACCCGGACGGAGTCGTGCAAAAGGTCCAATTTGAGTATCTTCACCAACGATGGCGCTATCTAAAATGCTATATGGCTGAACCTTGGTGCCAGCTGCAATCTTGGTATTCTTGATAATACAGCCAGCGCCAATTTCAACGTTGTCGCCCAGCTCGCAATCACCTTCGATAATCACGTTGATATCAATGCGGACATCCTGACCGACAGTCAAATTGCCACGCAAGTCAAAGCGGCTTGGATCAATCAGATGTACGCCTTGCTGCATCAGCTGTTTTGCTTGATAAACCTGGAACTGACGTTCTAAAGCAGCCAGCTGCACCCGGTCATTTACCCCTTCAACTTCAAAAGCCTGCTCAGGTTCTACCGATGCAACTTGCATACCATCTGCCAAAGCCATCGCGACGATATCCGTCAGGTAATATTCACCTTGAGAATTGTCATTACTTAAACTTGGCAGCCATTGATGCAGTTTGGCATTGCTGACCGCATAAATACCGGTATTAATTTCTTTAATCTGACGTTGCTCTTCGGAAGCATCCTTGTGCTCAATAATGGCCTGGATCTGACCCTGTTCACGCACAATACGACCATAACCATTGGCATCTGGCAGGGTAAGCGTCACCAGACCAATACCGGTTGCTGCAGTGGCATCGAGTAATTTTTGTAAGGTTACAGGATTAATGCACGGCACATCGCCGGAAAGAATCAGCGAGACGCCGTCTTGTGGCAGGACAGGCAAGGTCATTTGTACGGCATGACCGGTACCCAGCTGTTCAGCCTGTTCGACCCATTTAATATCCTCTTGTGCAAATGCTGTCTGAACCCGATCACCGCCGTGACCATAAATCGTAATAATATTATCTGCGTTTAATTTTTTTGCCGTTTCAATGACATGACCCAGTAAAGGACGTCCTGCAAGGGGTTGTAATACTTTCGGTAAGCTAGAGCGCATGCGCGTTCCTTTACCTGCAGCAAGAATAATAACAGTCGTTGACATGTTCTAATCCTAAATATGGCTTATGCCACGATGAAGTAAAAATAAAGCAAAATACAAAGAGCAGCCCAAAGGCCGGCAATAATGTCATCCAGCATGATGCCGAAGCCACCGTCGACCTGTCGGTCAATCACACGGATCGGCCAAGGTTTCCAGATATCAAATAATCTGAATAGCGCAAAACCGATGAGCAACCATAACCAGTTCATCTGGCCTAAATAGATCAGGGGCAAAAATGTGATGGATTGTCCGGCAAATTCATCCCAGACGATGCGGCCATCATCATGTACACCCATGACTCTAGCAGTATGCCCGCAGATATATATGCCAACCAGGGACATGATGGCAATGGCAAAAACACTGTTTAGAAAACCAAGATGCAGCCAAATAGGAATAAATAAAAGTGCAAAGGCCGAACCAAAGGTACCGGGTGCTTTAGGTGCCAGACCAGAACCAAAACCAACCCCACTAAAGACAATCAGTCGGTCGATCCATGACATGGCTTTAAAATTAATCGCAGGTTTATGCAAAATGTTGATACCCATTAAATTGAAGTGAATGATCTACGCCATCTTTTTCAAAAGTTAAGCCGTGTTGCTGCTGAATTGTGCCGATCATACTAATCGAAACATCAAGTTGTTTTTGCAATAATTTTTCGTAATTTTGCGGGCTTATTGTAAAGCATAATTCGTAATCATCGCCACCAGCGAGGGCATATTGCCATTTTTGCTCATCGTTTAAAGCATGCAGGGCAGGACTGATCGGTAAGTTTTCGAGTTGCAGCTTTGCACCTACTTGAGAGGCTTTGAGAATATGTCCAAGATCTTGTGCCAAGCCATCCGAGACGTCAATCATACTATGTACCAAACCTTTTAAGGCAGCACCGAGCTGACAGCGTGGCGTTGGATAGTCCAGACGTTTTTGCAGTGGATGACCAAGATGCTGTAGTGCAAAAGCTGCATCACCGACAGTTCCACTGACACAGATCAGATCACCCGGTTTTGCACCTGAGCGTGGAATGGCTTGACCAATATCCACCCAGCCCAATGCTGTAACAGACAGGGTTAAATGAGGACTTTGAGTGGTATCACCACCGATTAAACTTACGCCAAATTGATCGCAGCAATCGTACAGACCCTGACTAAAAGCTTTTAGCCAGTCATGATCAATTTGGGGTAGGCTCAATGCGAGTAAAATACTGTACGGGGTTGCGCCCATCGCGGCAATATCAGATAAATTAACCGCCACAGATTTCCAGCCAATCGCATGCGGATCGGTGTCTATTGGAAAATGGCGTCCAGCAACCAGGGTGTCGGCACAGATGACCAGTTGTTGCTGAGGAGGGGGGGTGAGCAAGGCTGAATCGTCACCGACGCCTAGATCGACAGAATTGGCATTCTTGCGATTGAAATAGGTGTCGATAATCGAAAATTCAGCCATACAACAAATCTACGCTATTAGTTAGATTGCTGTTTTTCTGCTGCACGCAAAGTTGTCGCTAAACGATCCAATACACCATTGATGTATTTATGGCTATCGGCACCGCCAAAATGTTTAGCCAACTCGATCGCTTCATCTAGAACGACGCGATATGGAATCTCAAGATGTTCTTTAAGTTCATATGCACCAAGACGAAGGGTCGCAAGTTCAACACCGTCAAGTGCAGAAAGTTCGCGATCGAGTACCGGGATTAAGAGCGCATCCAATGCTTCATGATTGGCAACCACTTGAGTCAACAATTCATGATAATAGCTCAGATCCACTTTGTGCATGGCATTTTCCACACGCGTACGTGCTTCAATCTCATGCACCGGATTGTGGCTCATTTGCCATTCATAAATTCCTTGTACAGCAAAGCGACGTGCTTTACGTTTTGCTGCATAAGTTGCTTGAAGTGTTTGCGACATAGCGTTAAATAGCCTTTAACAAGTTAACCATTTCAATCGCAGTCAGGGCAGCTTCGCTACCTTTATTGCCTGCTTTTGTTCCAGAGCGTTCAATCGCTTGTTCAATACTGTCCGTAGTGAGTACACCGTTAATGACAGGTAAGCCAGTGTCCAGGCCAACCACGCCTAAACCTTTGGCACATTCGCCTGCAACGAAATCGAAGTGAGGCGTGCTACCACGAATCACGGCGCCAAGCGCGATGATGGCATCGAAACGATCTGAAGCTGCCAGTTTTTTCGCAACTACAGGAAGTTCCCAGGCACCAGGTGCATGAACAACAGTGATATTATCCTCTGATACACCATGACGTTTCAATGTATCAATGGCACCTTCTAACAGATGTTCAACCACAAAGCTGTTAAAACGACCAACTAAAATCGCATAACGGTCTTCGTTCGCGAGATGTAACATACCTTCAATACGGCGAACTGCCATAACAACCTCGATGATTTCTTAAGATGTTTGTTGTGCGGTGATGTATTCCACCACTTCTAAGTTAAAGCCTGATAGTGCATTGAAACGTAATGGAGAGCTCAGCAGCTTCATTTTTTCAACGCCTAGATCACGCAAAATTTGTGCACCCACACCAATGGTTTGATACTGCTGAGAAAGTGCAGAATTTGATTTTACATTTTTTGGTGCTTTAAGGGTATCTAATGCAGGGCCCAAATCCTGTAAATGACGTTGGCCAATCCAGACCAAAACACCACGATCACTATTGGAAATTTCTTTCAGGGCACGATCCAGGTTCCAGGCCGGCTCGCCATCCTGTTTCTTCAGTTTGAGCAAGTCGCGGGTCGGGTTAAAACCATGTACACGCACCGTGGTCACGCCCTCTTTAGGCTCACCTTTGACCAAGGCCAGATGGATATCCGGATTGCCCAGTTCACGATAGCGGTACAGGTCAAAGCTGCCGTATTCAGTCTCAATACTTTGCTGATCGATACGCTCAACCGTCTGTTCATTGGTCATGCGGTAATGAATCAGATCGGCGATCGTCCCGATTTTCAGGCCATGCTTTTCAGCAAACACTTCCAGATCCGGACGGCGCGCCATCGTGCCATCTTCATTGATGATTTCACAAATCACAGAAGCCGGTTCCAGTCCTGCCAAACGGGAAAGATCACAACCTGCCTCAGTATGTCCGGCACGGTGCAATACACCACCTGGTTGCGCCATCAGCGGGAAGATATGTCCTGGCTGTACAATATCTGCCGGTTTGGCATGAGCAGCTACAGCAGTTTGAATTGTGTGCGCACGTTCAGCCGGAGAAATGCCGGTAGAAATACCTTCAGCCGCTTCAATCGACAGGGTGAAATTGGTCCCATGCTGGGCGCCGTTGGCATCTACCATTAACGGCAGATTCAACTGCTGGCAACGCTCTTTACTCAAAGTCAGGCAGACCAGACCACGTGCATGGGTGATCATGAAGTTGATGTCTTCAGGACGTACGTGCGTGGCAGCAATCACCAAATCGCCTTCATTTTCACGGTCTTCATCATCCATCAGGATGACCATTTTTCCTGCACGGATATCTGCTACAAGCTCTTCAACAGTATTGAGCGGCATCAACCTTCACCTTCTTTTTTGATCTTGATCAGACCGAATCATGACATTATTGGGTACATAGTCTAACGCTTTTTGCGCAATTTTGCCTATGCTTATTGCTTTCCCTCTAGTGGTTCATTGTTATACACAGTCTTGATAAACATGAAAAGCCGACTTTAAATGAAAGCTTGGGCTTTATGCAGGTTTTTTGAGCAATTAAAAAGCATAAAAAATGAGAAACTTAGGTGAAATCAACATAAGCCCAGACATTAAGGCGTTTTCAGAAAGTATTTTAATTTATTGTCAGTCATTCAATGGAATTTTGGACGAACAATGCTGGAAAATTTTACCTAGTATTAAAATTTTAAAAAATATCAGGTTAAAAGCGAACCGAAGTCCGCTTTTAATCATCAGGTTGTTTAGAAGAAACCAGCAGGCTTGGTCGAATAGCTCACCAAAAGATTTTTGGTTTGCTGATAATGATCCAGCATCATTCTGTGATTCTCACGTCCAATGCCTGATTTTTTATAACCACCGAAAGCCGCATGGGCAGGGTAGATGTGATAACAGTTAGTCCAGACCCGACCTGCCTGAATAGCACGGCCTGCACGGTAAGAGGTATGCGCTGAGCGTGACCAGA
>NZ_JAMXXO010000015.1:0-80407 GCF_024129115.1 Acinetobacter lwoffii | reverse complement strand
CTTGAAAACCATTTTAAAGCCTTCGACTTAACCTTCTTTTACATCAATAATGGCTTCATTTAATGTCAGCATACTTTTTAAAACACCACCAGAAAAAGAAATCAGCATGGCCAATACTGCGACAGGCAGCACTTTCTTTTCCACAAAATCTGTCAGCTCAAGCGAGGTTTTCTTATTGGTATTTTTGATGATTTTTTCAGGTTCTTTGACCGGAATCAAAAAACAGAAGGCAAATCCGATAAAAACCAAGACGATCAATAGCATACTGACCTGAAAATAAGACCAGTGTTCAATCAGGCTCAAGCCTATAAATGGACCTAAAACAATCCCCAGATTAACCGACATGACAAAATAGCCCATGCCTTCACCTTTACGCTGCTCCGGAATAAATTGGTTCACCACAGGCACGCAAACTGTAGTCAATATACTGAACCAGATGCCATGGAAGAAACGGATGATAAACAGAATCGTGAGCTGATCTGCCAGCAGATAAGTAAGTGAAAACAGGCTAAAAAACACTTCTGAAATAATCAGGGTTCTACGTACCCCGAATTTTTCGATAATTAAACCGCTAAAAGGTCGCACTGCAATGGCAGAGACCATAAACAAGGTCATGGCCAGACCTGCCTGAGTCAGGTTGCCGCCTAATTCTTTTAAGATGTATATTGGCAAAATTGTGGTTTGTGCAAAATAGAAAATAAATAAAAATAGGTTGTTGGCCAAACAAAGCACAAATGACTTGGTCCATAGTGGCGCTGCAATGGCGTTCATGATTTTCCTAAAATGATATGCTGTAAGACGCTGGGCTCAGCATGGGAAATTATTGTTATAAATAAGCGCGAGCTATCTAGGAGCGAAGGAGATATGAGCAAGACTTTAAGAAAAATAAGTGAAAAATACAATGATATTTCATGATAAATGCATGAAATTTAATTTAAACTAGGAAATGCAACGCTTGATCTTTAATAAAAAAATCAGCCCGGAGGCTGATTTTTTAAAGTTAAAATGGCTTAGAGGCCAGCTTCATATTCTGTATTGGAAAGCAGCTTTTCGACATCTGCCATATTGTCTGGCTTGATTTTATAGATCCAGCCTTTGCCATATGGGTCATCATTAATGAAATCTGGATCATCTTCAAGATCAGGATTGATTTCAACCACTACACCAGACACTGGTGCATGAATATCGGAAGCTGTTTTTACTGATTCAACCACGCCAGCTTGTTCGCCCGCAGTAATATGTGAATCAAGATCTGGTGCTTCTACATAGACTAAATCGCCTAACGCATCCTGTGCATGGTCGGAAATACCGGTCACAACAAGATCACCCTCAATGCGCACCCATTCATGTGTACTTGCGTACTTTAATTCTGCAGGATGATTCATTGATAACTCCTTAAAAATCTTAAGATCATTTTTGACATGTTTTATACATTCTTTTTAAGCAAAACAAAAGGCTTATACTTCCTTATAAATAAGGATCTTTGCGCCAGTTGCTCGGGCTGCGACCACTCCAGCGTTTAAATGCTCTGCTAAAATTGGCGACATCACTATAACCCAGTTCATCGGCAATCTGTTCCAGAGTGAAATCTGTCCGAGACAATAATGAGGTGGCATGCCGGTAACGCACTTCATCGACCAGGGTAGAAAAGGAGGTGCCTTCGGCGGCGAGTTGACGTTTTAAGGTGCGGTCAGACATGTGCAAGCGATCTGCCACACTTTCAATACTGAGATAGTGTTGCTCAGCATGGGTCAATATATCCCGGACACGCATGGCAATCCGATGCCGTTCACCCAAGGCAGAAAGTTCCGTTTCACACTGGTTAATCGCAATCTGGCTGGCAATCGGATCGGCATGCACCAGCTTGTTCATCAGGTAGCTTTTATCAAAACTCAGAATTAAATGCGGCTGTTCAAAGCGGAACTGATGAGTAGGGAACTTTGCCATAAAGCGTTCAAAACCTTCCGGCTTCTTAAAATCGAAGTCGATTTCTCCCGTTGCATCGTTAACGCCGGTAATCGCTTTGGCCATACTGATCAGACCAATCATTAAAGCAATTGAAATTTCGGTGCGCAGAGGTTCAAGCTGAATATCGGTTTGCAGCTGTACCGTGGCTTTGGCACCAAAGGTCGAGAAAAATAGTTGCAGGAAGGGTAAGCGAAGTTGAATAAATCGATTCGCCAAGACCAGCGCATCGGTAATATTATTCGCCGTCATAATCGCATAGCCAATAAAGCCATGAATCGAGATCCGCATCTGTGTGCCGAGATGATAACCCAAGGTCGGCTCTCCGGTCAGTTTCAGGGCATATTTGACCAGTTCGTTGGCGACAGGGGTTGGAATACGAAAATCAGGATCTGCCAACTGTTCACTGGTCAGGCTAAAAGGTTGGAAAAGCGATTCATTGTTATAACCCCAGCGGGAAATGACATCGAGAAGCAGGAGACCGTAAACACCTGGAATTCCTTGGTCTTGGCGTGGAGCAATTGTTTTCATGCGCGATCCGTTGCACTCATTCAAATTTTTTTATTTATAAATAGATATTGGCATGAAGCCGCCAAATTTTTCATTAAAATTGTTGGACAAAATTTTGGCGATTGTGACTCTGCCACTGGCAGATTAGCCTGAATTCAGCATTAAAATCAATTTAAACCGCATAATTTTATTGATGAAATTAAAATTATTTTATTGAATAAGTCGTATCCCAGCATCTGTTTGCTCAGGACAGGACGATTGGTCTAGTTTTATTAATCATTGAACAGGACTTCTTCAGAGAGCTTTCAGAACTAGAGAGAGATGTCATTTCATAAGATACCAGATAGATGGCAACTTGCTGTTCATCTGTAGAGAAAATTTTACAAAGAAAGGTCTGGGCAAAGTTTTCCTTTTTCCAGACCTGTTCAATATTAAGGACGAGCAAATCATCAGAAGTTTTGAAATCTTCTAGAGATCATATTATTCATGATCTTTTGATGCTTTGATTTGTTGCTCGATCAGCATGCCGCCAGTTTGACGCTGCCAAAGCTGGGCATAGATACCATTTAATGCCACCAGTTCATCATGCGTGCCTTGCTCGGCGATTCGACCTTGATCCAGCACAATCAGACGATCCATCTGGGCAATAGTAGACAGGCGATGCGCAATCGCAATCACGGTTTTACCTTGCATCAAGTCGTCTAGACTGTTTTGAATAGCGGCTTCGACTTCAGAATCCAGTGCACTGGTCGCTTCATCCAGAATTAGAATTGGAGCATCTTTCAGGAATACACGTGCAATTGCAATTCGCTGACGCTGTCCGCCGGAAAGTTTCACGCCACGTTCACCGACATAGGCTTCATAGCCTTTTTTGCCACGCAAATCCGTCAGATTAGGAATAAATTCTTCTGCTTTGGCTTTACGCACAGCTTCAAACATTTCTTCATCAGTCGCATCTGGACGACCATATTTAATGTTTTCCGCGACAGTGCGATGTAGCAGTGAAGTATCTTGAGTCACTAATGCAATATTCTTGCGCAAACTGTCCTGAGTCACATCGTCAATATCCTGACCATCAATCAAGATACGACCCTGGTTAATATGATAAAAATGCAGCAACAGTTGAATCAGGGTAGATTTCCCTGCACCTGAACGGCCGACAATACCAATTTTTTCACCTGGGCGAATGGTCAGATTAAACTGATCAATCACGTTTTTATCATTATAGGCAAAGCTGACATTTTCAAATTTAATTTCACCGTGATTGAGCTGTAGCTCTTTGGCACCCGGTTTATCTTCAATGGCAATTTTGCGGCCTAACGTTTTCATACCATCCTGAATGGTACCGACATTTTCAAACAGGGCTGAGGTCTGCCACATCATAAATTCGGCGATACTGTTCAGTTTCAGTACCATTGCCGTAGTTGCGGCAATAATGCCTAGCTCGGCTTGACCTTCCATCCACAGCCAGATCGCGGTACCCAGTACGCCGCCATATAACACTACACTCAGCAGTAAAATACTGATTTCGTATTGCGCACCCAGACGCATCTGTTTATATACCGTTACCATAAATTCCTGCATTGAGGTCTTGGCATACTGACTTTCACGGCCGGCATGAGCAAACAGCTTCACGGTCTGAATATTGGTATAGGCATCCGTAATACGCCCGGTCATGACGGCACGGGCATCCGCTTGAGCATTGGAAATTTTGCTCAAACGCGGAATGAAGTAACACGCTGCACAGATAAACAAGGCTAGCCAGACCATCAATGGAATGATCAGCAAAGGTGAAATTGCACCTAAGACAATATTGATGGTGATGAAATAAATCAGCACATAAGCCAGCATGTCACCCAGAATGACCCAGAATTCGCGTACTGCCAGAGCGGTTTGCATAACTTTGGCCGATAATCGTCCGGCAAAATCATTGTGGAAAAAATCCAGGCTTTGTTTCATGAGCAGATTATGAAAGCGCCAGCGTAAACGCATCGGGAAATTGCTATACAAAATCTGATGCTTAATTAGGGATTGGGCGCTAGCGAAAAAAATATTGGCCAGAAGAACAATACTCAGTAAGGTTAAATTGCTAGCATGCTGTTCCAGAAAAGTATCGGGCTGGCTTTTACTGAGCCAGTTCACCAGCTCACCAATTTTTGAATACAGAAAAGCTTCGAAGCTGGCAGCACCGGCAGTACACAGTACCAGAATCAGCAAATAACGGCGGACTCCATAGGCTGCCTGCCAGACAAATGGAAAAAACTTGGTCGGTAAAGGTTGGTTCAGATTTTTGGTGGGATAGGGGTCAACCAGTCTTTCAAGCCATCGAAACATTATCGTACTCTTATCATGCATTTTGCTTTTCGGGAATTATAAAGGATTCTGTTTTTTTAAGCCCGTAATTGGGTGAAATTGCCACAAAATGATTCACTCAATTAAAACTTGGATTATAAAAATTAAACTAAAGCCAGATTTATGCCAGTCAGGTTTTAAATAGATGAGGAAATAAAAAAGCCTGAAATGCAGCAGCACCTCAGGCTTGAGATTGGATGACTTGTGTTTAAGTAATAATAGAAGACGGTTGAGTAAATGCTTCCTTTAAATCAAGACCTGAAGGCGCTTGATACACTTTTAAACCAAATTCCGGAATAATCGCCAGCAGATGATCCATGATATCAGACTGGATATTTTCATACTCCACCCAGGCGGTGGTATTGGTAAAGGCATAAATCTCTAGCGGTAAACCCTCACTGGTTGGCTGCAATTGGCGCACCATCAGGGAATGATTTTTACTAATGCCCGAATGCTGTTGCAGATAAAACTCTACATAAGCACGAAAGGTTCCTAAATTGGTAAGACGGCGCTGGTTATATTGCGAATGATGGCTCAGTTGCAGGTTAAATTGTTCCAGTTCCTCTGATTTGGTATTCAGGTATTGATCCAGCAAAATAAAATTTTTCAGCTTATTCTGTTCTTCAGCCGACATAAAATGTACGCTGCTTTGATCAATATGAATCGAGCGCTTGATCCGGCGCGCACCGGCTTCCTGCATACCACGCCAGTTTTTAAAGGTATCCGTCACCAGTTTATTGGTCGGAATCGTGGTCACTGTTTTATCAAAGTTCTGTACCGTAATGGTATGTAATGACATATCAATGACATCGCCATCCGCGTTCAGCGAGGGCATTTCGATCCAGTCGCCAATACGCACCATGTCATAGGATGAAATCTGAACCGACGCCACCAGCGACAAAATGGTATTTTGAAAGACCAGCATCAACACCGCGGCCATGGCACCGAAGCCAGCCAGCAAGGTAAAGACATCCTTTTTCAGGAAAGTGCCGAGAATCATCAGGCCACAGACAATAAAGATAATCAGCTTGACCAGCTGCAAATAACCTTTAATCGGTTTGTTACGTGACTTGGGATTACGCTGATAGACCAGGTTAAAAATATTCAGTAATTCACCAAGAGCCAGGGCAATCGTCAGGAAAATAAAAGCCTGTGCCCCCATTTGCACAAAGGATTCAACCTTGTCAGATAAATGCGGTACTGTGGTAATCCCGTTCATGATCACCACTGCCGGAACAATATTGGCAATCCGGCGAATCACGCTATGCTCAGCAAAAATCTGATTATTGGCAAAAGGCATTCTGGAAATCAGTTGACGTATTCCGCGTACCACAATCTGTTTGGCAAATAGATTGGCAAGAATCGCCAGTAAAATCACAATACTCAGTGAAGATAGCATTTCCAGCCATGGGTACTGATTTGCCCATTCTTGAATATTCCGAATAAAATTAAACTGTTCCAAACGATCTTTCTCTTCAATCAAAAATTTAGATCAAGTTTATAGTTTTGGATCAGATTTTTTAATATTGGATAACTTTTTAAAACATATCTATTGGTGCAAATCATTCAATAAAAGTGCCTACAACTAAAAAACCGGCGAATTCGCCGGTTTCTGATCTTCAAGATTTCAGTAATGATAACGCGATTCTTACCACATCAAATCATCAGGAATAACATAAGCAGCATATGGATCTTCTTCATCGGTGGTTTCTTCATTTTTCTCTGAATTATTCACAATGATAAAGCCCTGCATTTTCGCATTGATACGATCTGCCAGAGCTTTAGGTAAGAAAGCATAGCTGTCATTTTCACGTGCAATCACCAGACTACCTGCGACCAGCGCATTATAGATTTGCTGGTTTAAATAGACTTTTTTGACTTTACTGTCATCAATAAACTGATACACCGCATCGCCGTCAGTATCACGGATTTTATGTTGGTTAATCATTTGCATGATTGCGGCTTTCAGCTCTTTTTCCTGCAAAGCTGCTTTTTTCTCTTGCTCAATCGCCTGATCTTTGGCCATTTTTTGCTGTTTGTCTTGTTCAATCTTGGCCTTGATTTCAGCCTCGGTACTGTCACCGGTGCGTTTTTCATGCACAGCCTGTTTAGACAGTTTTTTGGCTTTTTTATTGTCGACCAATCCTGCCTTTAACAATTGTGCCTGCAATGCATTTTTAACCATGAGAATGTCCAGATATTAGTCGTGTTGATGTCGATAACGTAAATAAATCACCCAATACGTGAGACTGAGAACCAGACTCAGCACTGCCGGGATCAGGAATGCATTTAATTTTAAATAAGGATATAGCCAGCTGGCAAGAATGCCACCGCTTAAAAAACCGAGCAAAATAAGCAGATGCAAAACCACGCGTCGTGATTCTACTTCTAAACCGCGCAAACGGTAGCCCATCGCCAAGCCGAGGTCTGTCAGTACGCCAGATAAATGCGTAGTGCGAATGATGGCACCTTTATAATGGCTGACCATGGCATTTTGCACACCCATGGCAACACAGGCCCATAACAAGGCATAGCGCGGGAAATAGGGCAATAATAACCAGCAGATCAAAATAAAAATAGCCACCAGGCTTAAAGGGTAACCATAAAGCTGCCCTAGGCGAAAGTGACTATTTCCAAGAATGAGCCCGCTATAGGATGAACCAATGACATAGCAGAGTGTGACCAAAAAGAGATACAACATCTGTTCTGGTTGCCAGTTTAGCAGGGCCATGGCCAGCATGCTGACATTACCGGTCATATGTGAAACAGACTGGTGCAGTACCGTCACCAGCCCCAGGACGTTAATCATGCCGGCATTGACCGCAAGAAAAAACGCCCCTAATTGTACCCAGGTAGGTAAACGCTGTAATGGCATAACAACATCATTGGCTAAATATATTGATTAATCAATATAAAATCAATTTGATGCGCGGTCTACTGCTGCAGTAAATAAAACATCAGTCGATGAGTTTAGCGCGGTTTCAGTAGAGTCCTGCAATACGCTGATGACCATACCAATCGCAACGACTTGCATGGCGATATCCGAAGAGATCCCGAACAGGCCGCATGCAACTGGAATCAGTAACAATGAACCGCCTGCAACACCAGAAGCACCACATGCCGAGACGGTTGCCACCACAGAAAGAATCAGCATGGTACTAAAGTCCACGCTAATGCCCAAGGTATTGACTGCTGCCAAGGCGAGAACCGTAATAGTCACTGATGCACCACCCATATTGATGGTCGCTCCCAGAGGGATGGCAATGCTTGAAGTCGATTCTTTAACACCCAGACGTTTCGCCAAGTCCAGATTGACCGGAATGTTGGCTGCTGAACTACGGGTAAAGAAGGCGGTAATGCCACTTTCACGTAAGCAGGTGAACACCAGTGGATAAGGATTTTTGCGAGTAACGGCAGCAACAAGCAACGGATTGATGACCAGTGCAACAAACACCATTGTGCCTAACAATACAGTCAACAAATGTACATAGCTCGTCAGCGTGTCCAGACCAGATTCAGCAAAAGTGACTGCCACCAGACCAAAAATACCCACAGGCGCGAAATTGATCACCAGACGGATCACATAATTAACCGCAAAGGCCGCATCATTTAAAAGCGTTTTGGTACTATCAGATGCATGACGGAAGGCAATACCCAAGGCCACTGCCCAGGCCAGAATGCCAATAAAGTTTGCTTCAGCAATCGCAACGACCGGATTGGTAACAAAACTGAGCAGTAAATTCTTCAGGATTTCTACCAGACTGCCAGGTGGCTGTAAGTCAGCTTGTGCAGCGATATCCAGAAACAGCGTACTTGGAAATAAGATACTCGCAACCACGGCGCTCAGTGCAGCAAGGAACATACCCACTGCATACATGATCATAATCGGTTTGATGGGGGTGTTGGATTGACCCACCTTAAAATTCGCGATAGAAGCTAAAACTAAAATGAAAACCAGAATCGGTGCAACAGACTTCAAGGCTTTAATAAACAGGTCGCCCAATAGGCTTAATGAGGGAGTAGCTTCGGGAAATACCACAGCCACACCCACACCTAAAATAATGGCGATGATGATTCGAGAGACTAAGCTCATGCGCATAAGGGCAGAAAACATAAGGTTGCCTTGTGAAAATTACGAGGGCTAAATTTGGGAAAAAGTTGCGCTATTTTATACTTAATTTAAACAAGGCTTAAAATATATTTTTATATAAAAACCAAGATATTGATATTATTGATTTATTATAAAATATATTGGTTTAAAATAGTGCTTATATTGAAGAAAAACTTCTTAAAATGATGAATAAATCACCGATTTTAAAATTGTATTCATGAAATAAATATCAAAGTTAAATAGATAAATTCAAATTATATTTGAAAATTTAAAAAGTTAGAACTTATGACCGGTTGGAATTTCCGGCCATAAGTTCCAGTATCTGCTGTCTTAAATCATATAATCTTTATGCTGCTCAAAGATCTCTGGCGCCAGATCCTGAATCGCCTGAAAATGGGTCAGATAAATGCGCCCGCTCAGATGCGTCATCAATTTAGAAGCTTGCAGCTTGTCCATGACCGGACCTTTGACTTCGGCAAAATGCAGGCGAATATCCAGTTTGGCCAGTTCCGTATTTAAATCTTCCAGCATTTCCAAGGCACTCAGATCAATCGCACTGATGCTGGAACAGTTGATGATCACATGTTGTAGCTGGTCATTCAGGCTGATCTCATTGATCAGATAACCTTTGAAGCTATTGGCATTCAGAAACGTCAGATTCTCATCAATCCGCAGTGACAGCACCCGGTTTGAGGTACTGACCTGATGCCGCTGAATATTGCGAAAATGCTGGGTTCCTTCCACTAGACCGACAACCGCAATATGCGGTCGGCTGATTCGCCATAACATCAGCACAAATGTCGATACGATCCCAATGATCAAACCGGTCGAAATATCAATAAGAACCACGCCCAGAAAGGTAATCCACATGGCAAGGCCATCTGCCTTGGAATAGCGCCAGGCATCAAAAAATGGCTGAAAATTAACCAGCTTCCAGATGGAAACAATAATCGTCGCGGCCAGAATGGTCAGCGGCAGATCTTCAAAAAATCCGGTAAAGAACAGACTCACGAAAATAATCAGAATCGAGGATAAAACACCAGCCATAGGTGATTTAGCACCGGCATCGGCGTTCACCACAGTTCTTGACAGACTGCCCGTCACAGGAAAAGCTGAACTCACGCCCGCACTGATATTGGCCAGACCGAGTGCGATCAGTTCCTGATTACTGTTTAAATGACTGCGTTGCTGTAATGCCGTGGCTTGAGCAATCGATAGTGACTCCACAAAACTGATCATGGCGATCATGCTGGCACCCGGTAACAAGGTCATCACCAGTTCCCAGTTCCAGTGTGGAAAGGACAAGGGCGGAAAACCGGAAGGAATTGCACCGACCGTTTTAATGCCCTGAAGCTTTAAATCCAGAAAGACAATCGCCGCAATCCCCAGACACACCAGAATCAGCGGCACTGCACGTACCAGAAAATCTGTAGAGCCGATCCGGCTTTGTACCGCCTGAGATTTTAATAACTTGGGCAGATAGATCAGCAGACCGATAGAGAACAGGCCGAAAATCAGGCTCGGCACGTGCAGCAGCGGGAAATATTGCAGCAAACTGCTGACAAACTCCGGAAGGTTATTGGCTTTTAAAGGAAGATCAACCAAAAACTTTAACTGCCCAAACGCAATCAATAAGGCAGAGGCAATAATAAAGCTTTGAATCACGGGATGACTGATCAACTGGATCAGAAAACCAAAACGGAATAATCCCAAAAGCAGGGAAATAATCCCGACCATCAGTGCCAATAAGGTCGCAGCTTCGATATAGACCGGTGAGCCGACTTCAAAAAGTGGATTGAGCGTAGCAAAAGTCATCATGGAAATGATGGCCACGGGGCCAATCGATAAAGTCGAACTCCCACCGAGCAGGGCATAAATGATCATCGGCAGGATGCTCGCATATAAACCCATGATCGGCGGCAATCCTGCCAGCATGGCATAGGCCATCCCTTGAGGCACCAGCATTGCCACCACAATCAGGGCAGCCAACACATCGGATTTAAATTTGACCGGCGTGTAGGGGCTTAACCATGCCCAGGCAGGCAGTTTATGCAGAAGTTTAGACTTGGAATTTGGCATAAAAAGGTCTAAATCACAAATATAGATATATTATGCACAAATTCTGCTAAGAAGTCTTAGCTGATCTAGCTTCTTGATGATTCATGTTTAAAATGAATCATCTGGGTCAGTCACGTATCATTCGAAAACTTATGATCGTGATCTTAATGATTTAAAACGACATCAATAAGAGTTTAAAGAAATTCATCTTGATGACTGAAAAAAGAAAGATTCTTTATTTAGCTGGATTGCCGCAATACAATCGATAAAGGGTATTTAAGACCACAATCAAATTTTGATCTTTAATTGAATAATAAATCTGTTTGCCATCGCGTCGGGTATCTACCACATCGCTTTTACGCAGCATCATGAGCTGTTGGGAAAGAGTCGGCTGTTTAATCTCAGTTATTTCCTCAATTTCTGAAACATTCAGTTCCGCTTGAGACAGATGACATAAAATGAGAAGACGGTCGGTATTGGCCAGAGATTTTAAAATGCCGACGACCTGTTCTGCTGAATCGCGCATAGTCGTGATTTCAAAATCGGTTTTCATTCAATATGTCCATTATAAAGTTACAGCCCGCTAATTATACGGGTCTTAGCCCGTAATACCTTGCTAAAAACAGTTAAGTTTTATGGTTTTTAATGAATTGAATTATCAATTAAAATTATATTTTAAATATTGATAGATAAGATAAATTTATTGCATAGTGCAGAAAGTATTTTAGTTCACATTCGTGCAATGAAGTGCAAGTTTCATCAAACATCTACAAAGCAAAAAAATGCTTGTATGATGTTTAAGCGACTTAAACCAATAACATCAGGGATATCATCATGAGTACAGATTCAGCTTTTCCAACACCGAATAATTTAGGTATAGCGGTTTATAGTAATAATGCAGACGCGATTGGAAATACACCGCTTGTTCGTATTAATCGTGTGATTTCCGCTCCGGTCACGGTACTTGCGAAAATTGAAAGCCGTAATCCGGCATTTTCAGTCAAGTGTCGTATTGGTGCAGCGTTGATTAATGATGCTGAAAAATCTGGCAAACTCAAATCCGGTATGCATATTGTCGAGCCAACCAGCGGCAATACCGGTATTGCATTGGCTTTTGTTGCGGCAGCCAAAGGTTATGACATTACTTTGACCATGCCTTCAAGCATGAGTATTGAACGCCGTAAGGTGGTGAAAGCATTGGGTGCCAATCTGGTACTGACTGATCCGGCCAAAGGCATGAAAGGCGCGATTGAAGAAGCACAACGTCTAGTCAATGAAAATCCTGAACTGTACTATCTACCACAACAGTTTGAAAATCCTGCTAACCCTAAAATTCATGAAGAAACCACGGGTCCAGAAATCTGGGAAGCGACTGCGGGAAATGTCGATATTCTGGTCGCAGGTGTTGGAACAGGTGGAACCATTACCGGTATTTCACGCTACTTTGAAAAGGTAAAAAATAAGCCTTTATATTCAGTGGCGGTGGAACCTGCTGAGTCTGCAATTATTGGTCAGGCCAAACGCGGTGAAGACATTACACCTGGACCACACAAAATTCAGGGGATTGGTGCCAACTTCATTCCGGGCAATCTGGACCTAGACCTCGTTGATGAAGTAATCGCCATTAATAGCGCAGATGCAGTCGAATGGGCACGTAAAACAGCAGCTCAGGAAGGTATCCTGGTCGGCATTTCAAGTGGCGCGGCTATGGCAGCAGCGGCACAATTGGCGGCTCGCCCTGAAAATGCCGGTAAAAATATTGTGGTGATTTTGCCAGACGGTGGTGAACGTTACCTGTCTTCGATCTTGTTTGAAGATATTTCTGCCGAATAACATTGATGCATTTTATATTTTAAATACTGCCATACAAGCCTGAAGTCATCTTCGGGCTTTTTATTGGGTGATTTTAAATCGCAGCAGGACGCTGCATTTTTAAATCGCAGCAGGACGCTGCATTATTTTTAAAATAGTCAGATGAAGGACTTGACCTTACCATGATGGGAATGTTTAAGCTATAACATCAACAATGAGTTGAGGTGTGGAGATGGGCATGGCAGAACAAGACAGCAACCGGTTATATGAACAGCAGGTGCAGATTGGCGGTATGACCTGCGCCTCCTGTGTAGCTCGGGTAGAAAAAGCCTTGAAAAAAATTGAAGGCGTGGTCGAGGCATCTGTCAATCTATCGACTGAAAAAGCTTTTATTAAAAGCCAGCAGCCAATTGCTGCCGCTGCGCTGGTTCAAGCAATTGAAAAATCCGGTTTTGATGTACCGACGCAACAGTTTGATTTAAATATTGAAGGCATGACCTGTGCATCCTGTGTGGCTCGCGTAGAAAAAGCCCTAAAAAAAGTGGAAGGCGTACTGGATGCACAAGTGAATCTGGCCACTGAAAGGGCGCATGTGAGTGCGATCAATTCTGTGCCATTGTTTAAACTAACTCAGGCAGTGCAAAAAGCCGGTTTTGATATTCAGAGCAACCGGATTGAACTGACGATTGAAGGTATGACTTGCGCTTCATGTGTGGCACGGGTTGAAAAAGCTTTATTGAAAGTAGAAGGTCTCAGCGAAGCACAGGTCAATCTGGCCACCGAAACTGCCTGGGTGAAAGCCTCACATTCCCAGATTCCGGCCTTGATTGCTGCCGTGGAGAAAGCCGGTTATCAGGCCACAGTAAAATCCGCTACGGATATGTCGGCAGATAGCCATGGTGCTTTTCAGGAAAAGAAAGCCAATGAAACGGCACAACTGAAACGAGATTTATGGCTTGCCGTCATTCTGACAGCACCTGTATTTATTCTGGAAATGGGCTCACACCTGATTCCGGCTTTTCATCATTTTATTGCACATACGCTGGGAACCCAGAACAGCTGGTATCTGCAGTTTGTGCTGACCACTTTGGTACTGATTATTCCGGGACGGCGTTTTTATCAGCATGGGATTCCTGCATTATTACGTCTGGCACCGGATATGAACTCGCTGGTGGCCGTTGGAACCATTGCCGCCTATGGCTTTTCCTGTATTGCGACCTTTTTTCCGCAGTTGTTACCGCAGTCCACCGTGCATGTGTATTTTGAAGCGGCCGCCGTCATTGTCGCGCTGATTTTACTGGGGCGCTATCTGGAAGCCAAAGCCAAAGGGAAAACCTCAGAAGCGATTCAGTATCTGATCGGCTTGCAACCGAAAACAGCCCGAGTACAACAAAATGATCACTGGGTTGATCTGGCAATTTCCGATGTGCAACAAGGAATGTTGATTGAAATCCGTCCGGGTGAAAAAGTCGCTGTCGATGGTGAAGTCGTTGCCGGACAAAGTTATATTGATGAAGCGATGATTAGCGGTGAGCCTTTACCCGTGGCCAAACAGGCCGGTGATCAGGTGGTCGGCGGTACGGTAAACCAGAACGGAACCTTGCAAATCAAGGCGACTAAGGTCGGCCAAGATTCGGTACTGGCGCAGATTATTCAGATGGTAGAACAGGCACAAGGCTCAAAACTGCCAATTCAGGCGGTGGTCGATAAAGTGACTTTATGGTTTGTGCCGGCTGTTATGGCACTGGCGGCCCTGACCTTTATGGTCTGGTTCCTGTTTGGGCCTGAGCCGAATCTGACCTACGCCTTGGTAAATGCAGTCGCCGTACTGATTATTGCCTGTCCATGTGCGATGGGACTGGCGACTCCTACCTCAATTATGGTCGGAACTGGCCGTGCAGCAGAACTGGGCGTGCTATTCCGTAAGGGCGAAGCATTGCAGTTATTGCAGCAAACCAAAGTCGTCGCGCTGGATAAAACTGGAACCTTGACTGAAGGAAAACCGCTTCTGACCGACTTTGAAGTTACAGCAGATTTTAATCAGCAAGAGGTATTACAGCTAGTCGCTTCAGTGGAGGCTAAATCTGAACATCCGATTGCCCACGCTATTGTTCAGGCTGCCCGTGAGCAAGAACTGCAACTGAGTGAAGTGACGGATTTTGATTCGATTACCGGTGCTGGGGTCAAAGCACAGGTGTCCGGTCAGCAGCTGCATATTGGTGCGGAGCGTCTGATGCAGGACTTGGGCTTAAATGTCGATCTGTTTAGAGCCACTGCACAAAAGCTCGGTGATCAGGGCAGCAGTCCTTTATATGTAGCGATTAATCAAAAGCTGGCTGCGATTATTGCTGTCGCTGACCCGATTAAACCGACTACTTATAGCGCGATTCAGGCCTTGCATGAACAAGGCCTCAAAGTAGCGATGATTACGGGTGATAATCAGCATACTGCGCAGGCGATTGCCAAACAGCTGAAAATCGATCAGGTGATTGCGGAAGTCTTGCCGCATGAAAAAGTCGATGCCGTACGACAACTCCAGCAGCAATACGGCGTGCTCACTTTTGTCGGGGATGGAATCAATGATGCGCCGGCACTGGCACAGGCCGATGTCGGTATGGCGATTGGTACCGGCACTGATGTCGCGATTGAAGCAGCCGATGTGGTGTTGATGTCAGGCAATTTACAGCATGTGGCGACAGGCATCGGCTTGAGTCAGGCGACCATGCGCAATATCAAACAGAACCTGTTTTGGGCCTTTGTCTATAATATTGCCTTAATTCCGATTGCCGCAGGTGTACTGTATCCGTTTTGGGGCATTCTGTTATCACCAATGTTTGCCGCAGGCGCGATGGCACTATCCTCTGTGTTTGTGGTTAGTAATGCCTTGAGATTAAAAGCTTATCAACCGGTGCAGTTTAAGGAGTTAGTATGATGAATATTGGTCAGGCCGCAAAACGGTCCGGCATCTCTGCAAAAATGATCCGATATTATGAAGAAATCGGCTTGTTGCCGGCTCCGAAACGCAGTGATACAGGTTATCGGATTTATAGTGATGCGGACATTAAAACATTAAGTTTTATTCAGCATGCACGTGAACTTGGATTTTCTTCAGAGCAGATGAAAGAGTTACTCGGCCTGTGGCTGAACAGCTCACGCCAGAGTAGTGAGGTCAAACAGCTGGCACAAAAACATATCCAGTTTTTACAACAGAAAATTGCCGATATGCAGCATATGCTATTAATTTTACAGCAATCGGTTGAGCAGTGTGCCGGCAATGAACAGTCTGATTGCCAGATTTTAAAACAGATTGAACAGGGTGTCGGAACTGAACAGCACTGACATGCGCTGTATTCACATCAATTTTTAAACCGATCCTATGGAGCTAAACATGAAATTCCGTATTGAAAATATGACTTGTGGTGGCTGCGCGCGCAGTGTCACGGCTACGATTAAAGATCTGGATGAAAATGCCACTGTGAATATTGATGTGGCGACTAAGCTAGTTGAAGTTGAATCGACAGTCAATGAGTCTGAGATTGTGGCAGCTTTAACCGAAGATGGTTTCCCGCCTGTGGCAGCCTGATCATTGTCGAGTTAGATTGCGAAAGTGATCTTATGCACTCATACAGCCAAATAAAAAATGCCTGATTGAATCAGGCATTTTTTATTCTAGTGATCATACCGATGAGATTTTATCTGGCGTCATCAGCGCCTGATTAATATACAGCTTAATCAAACGTTCGCGTGATCCAATCGCTTTTTGGTAATTGGTCGAATTTAATAACAGCGAAGCGCCATAGGTGACTGTCCAGATATAAGACAAATAATCGCGAATCGACATGGCACTTTCTAAAGCCACCAGATAATCATGGGTGATGTCTTTAATCCGGATAATCCGTTCTTCACGAATACGATAAAGCTCCTGAAATAACTCTTTCAGATTTTTTTCGTTATTGGTTAAACGCTCTTCAATGACATGCAACAGGATGGTTCGGTTTGAATTGAGCATGTGATAAAGCATATATTGTGAAACATAATTTTTAATATCGTTATTATGCTTTTTTGATATTTCTAGAATTCTTTTTTCATTCAGAATAATCAGTTCTAAATATAACTGGTTCTTGCTTTTAAAATGTTTGTAGATGGTTCCTTTTGCGATGTCCAGTTCACTGGCCAGCTCACTCAGGGTAATGTCCTGATTATTATCCAGTAGCAGGCTTTCCGCCATGCTCAGGATCTTCTCTTTACGAAGAAGGAAGTTCTGCTGTCTTACAGTCGTCATCTTCTTGGTCCATACTTTTCGAAAAAGAACCTTTCAAGAATATGCAATTTTGCACGCGATGGCTATAAAACTAAGGTCGTGATATTTATCTCATTTTGTATATTTATGCAGCAACTGCTGACAAATAAAAATAGCGATGCTAAGCAGACAGAAATATTGTCAAGAAAACTGAACCCTAGAGATCAACTTTGCTAAATAAAATTCCATTTTCAGTATAATTATTTTATTGTTTCAGCGCACGAAGCTAAATCCTTCGACTGTTTTAAGCCCATATTCATCAGGGTTTAGCACAGGAAAACGATCAATATTAAGCTGGCATATTCAGTCACTCATACTGAACATGAAGACGTGATTTACAAGGCAAATTTATGAATCTAGATTTAGATTTAATACTGCAAGAATTGGATATCACGATTTTAAAATGGCCTGTCTGGATCCTAATGAAAATTAGAAAATATTTAGCAACAGGATTGAGTATCACCCTTTAAGGAATTTAAAAATGCCGATTTATAATGCGCCGCTAAAAGACATGGAATTTATTTTAAATGATGTATTCCAAGCGGAACAATTTTGGCAAGGTAATGAAAATCTTGCACATTTAGATATGGCGACGGCAAATGCAATTCTGGAAGAGATGGCCAAATTTTCTAAAAATGTCATTCTTGACCTGAATCGTCCTGCTGATGAAGAAGGTGGTGCTCAGTTTAACAATGGTGTGGTGACAACACCCAAAGGTTTTAAAGAAGCTTTCAGACAGTTTGCTGAAGGTGGCTGGGTAGGCTTGGGTGCGCCTGAAGAATGGGGCGGACAAAACATGCCGAAGATGCTCACGGTTCTGGCGGATGAAATGATCTGGAGCACCAACCCATCTTTTATGCTTTATCCACTACTCACTGTGGGTGCAGGTATGGCGATCAATGACCGCGCCTCACAGGAACAGAAAGAAACTTATTTACCAAAATTCTATACGGGTGAATGGTCAGGCACCATGTGTCTGACTGAACCACATTCCGGCACAGATCTTGGCATTATCAAGACCAAAGCTGAACCAAATGAAGATGGTTCGTACAATATTACCGGCACCAAAATTTTTATTACCAGCGGTGAGCATGATCTGAGTGAAAACATCATTCATCTGGTACTGGCGAAAACACCGTATGCACCAGCAGGTTCACGTGGTATTTCATTATTTATTGTGCCGAAATTCCTGGTCAATGCAGATGGATCACTGGGTGAGCGTAATGCAGTATCTGCCGGTTCAATCGAACATAAAATGGGAATTAAAGGCTCGGCGACCTGCGTCATGAACTTTGACGGCGCCAAGGGCTATATGGTTGGCAATGAAAATGAAGGTCTGGCCGGCATGTTCGTGATGATGAACTACGAACGTTTGTCTATGGGAATTCAGGGCATTGGTGCAGCAGAATTTGCCTACCAGAATGCGGCACAATATGCGACGGACCGTTTACAGGGCCGTGCATCAACTGGTGCAAAATCTCCAGAAAAACCAGCCGATTCAATTCTAGTCCATGGCGATGTACGCCGTATGCTGCTCAATGTACGTGCTAACAATGAAGCTTCACGTGCGTTTGCGGTGTATGTAGGTCAACAACTGGATATTACCAAATACTCAACCGACCCTGAAGCGGTGCGTAAAGCGACTGACCGTGTGGCGCTGTTAACGCCAATCGCCAAAGCTTATTTGACCGACAAGGCACTGGATTCTGCACTGGAAGCGCAAATGTGCTTCGGTGGTCATGGCTATATCCGTGAATGGGGCATGGAACAGTGTATTCGTGACCTGCGTATTTCACAGATTTATGAAGGCACCAATGGCGTGCAGGCGATTGACCTGATTGGGCGTAAAACCACCAAATGTAATGGGACTTATATCGCGGAATATATTGCTGAAATCCGTGAATTTGCCCAAAATTTAGATGATTCATTGACGATTAAAACGGCGACATTAGAAGCCTTCCAGCAACTTGAAGATATCACCAAATTCATCGTCGAGCAGTCTAAACTGAACCCTGATTTTGCCAACGCGATTGCTGTCGATTATTTACATGCGGTTGGGCTACTAAGTTTCGTGTATATGTATGCGCGGATTAGCAAAGCCGCTGCAGCCAAAGACGACAGCTACTTCCAGAACAAACTGGTACTGGCCAACTATTATGTGGCCAAAATACTTCCGGATTTGAGTGCACGAATCCAACGTATTCAAGCCGGTGCGGAACTGGTGATGCAGTTGCCTGAAGACTATTTTACCGCACAGGCTTAACCCGCAATGATTGCGAAGGACCAGCCCTACAGCGCTTTGGCTATGTAGGGTTGATAACAATGATGAAAAAGGATGAAACTAAAATGATCGTAATTGTAGATGCAGTACGTACCGCGATGGGCGGTTTTCAAGGTTCATTGTCAAGCTGTACCGCGCCGGATTTGGGTGCTGTGGCAATTAAAGAAGTGGTGGCACGTGCAGGATTGGCGGCCAATGATATTGATGAAGTGATCATGGGCTGCGTACTGCCAGCCGGTTTAAAACAGGGTCCGGCACGTCAGGCCATGCGTCAGGCAGGTCTACCGGATTCAACTGGTGCGACCACCATCAATAAAATTTGTGGTTCAGGCATGAAAGCCGTGATGCAGGCAGCAGATGCGATCAAGGCCGGTTCAGCAGAGATTGTGGTTGCAGGCGGGATGGAGTCGATGTCGAACGCACCATATTTGATGGACAAGGCACGTGCCGGATTCCGTATGGGGCATGGAAAGGTCATTGATCATATGTTCCAGGAAGGTCTGGAAGATGCGGAAACAGGCCTGTCGATGGGAATTCTTGCTCAGGAAATGGCGGATAAAAAAGGTTATACCCGTGAGCAGCAGGATGACTATGCGATTGGTTCCTTAAATAAAGCCGTGACGGCGGTGCAGCAAGGTTTCTTTAAAGATGAAATCGTACCGGTCACTGTCAGTAGCCGTAAAGGCGATGTGGTGGTGGAACAGGATGAACAGCCTTTAAATGCCAAGGCTGACAAAATTCCAACTCTGCGTCCAGCGTTCAAAAAAGACGGAACCATTACTGCGGCAAATGCCAGTTCAATTTCAGATGGTGCTTCAGCACTGGTGATCACCTCGAGCGAAATTGCTGCACAGCGTAACTTAAAACCGCTAGCTCATATTCTGGCCTATGCCAGCCATTCGCAGCATCCATCAGAATTTACCATTGCACCGGTTGGTGCGATTGAAAAAGTCCTGAAAAAAACCGGTTGGGATGCTCAGGATGTTGACCTTTGGGAAATCAACGAAGCGTTCGCCATGGTGACCATGTTAGCCATTGATGGCTTTAAACTTGATCCAGCAAAAGTGAACATTAATGGCGGTGCCTGTGCACTTGGTCATCCATTGGGTTCTTCTGGTTCCCGTATTATCGTGACCTTGATTCATGCCTTAAAACGTACTGGCGGCAAGAAAGGGATTGCATCCTTATGTATCGGTGGTGGTGAAGCGACTGCGATTGCTGTGGAACTAATTTAAGCCCATCTTAAATCGTATATTCAGGTAGCAAACTAAATACTGATTCATTCAAAAGTTGCTGCTCTTGGTTCGCCAGGAGCAGGGATTTTTTAAATCATATTAATTTTTAAAATACACAATAAAATCCATATTTTCAGACTTTGCTGATCCCATTCCATCAATAGTTTTACTATAAAAATTACTTTTTAAATTATTTAAAAACTTTTTCCAGCACATGCCGGTGAATAAATCGTAACTTGTCTTTAACCGCTTCGCTCAGCTTGAACGGGTAGGCATCTTCCAGGCCCATACAACGGTTTAAGGCATTTAGATTAAAGGTCAAGGTAACCCAGTTTTCCAGAATATGTTCAAAATCCTGTCCACCAATCGGGCATTCTTTAAAATCCATGCTGGCCAGATAGCTGCCATTTCCTTCAACACGCATACCACCATAGTAGGCAGTTTCCAGTGTTTCCATCATATGCAGATAGTGCGCCCAGGTTTCTGCCCAGTCTTCCCAGGGATGGGCGGTAGCATAAGCACTGATGTACTTTTCCTGCCAGTTGATTGGCGCGCCTTCATTATAATGGCGTTCAAGTGCCTTGCCATAATCCTGCCGCTCATCGCCAAAATACTGACGGAATTCATCTAGCAATTCCGGATGCATATGTTGCATGAGCGCAAAATAATAATGGCCACTTTCATGACGAAAATGACCCAATAAAGTCCGGTAGTTTTCACCCATATTTACACGTGTAGTTTCACGATAAACAACATCAGCTTCAATTGCATTTAGGGTAATGACACCATTAGCATGACCAATTAAAACAGGCTTATCTTCTTGAGGCAGGAGAAAATCAAATCGCAGACCAAATGGATCATCTTCAGACTTTTTAGGGCGTGGCATCATGTTCATGCGCTGGGCCAAATACAGGAAACGGCGTTTGGCTTCTTCCAGTCGAAACCAGTAAATCAGGTTCTCGGAATTTTCCAGATCAGGAATGACATGGGTAAGCTGACAGGATTCACAAAATTCCTCATCTTCATCGCTGGGAATCATCCAGTTGCATACCTGATAATTTACATAATTGTGACAGGGTTTATAACTGGCATGCTGGTAGTTTTTGGCGATTGGAACCCATCGCTCAGCACTCTGTTTTTCGAATGCGCATAGCTCTTTTTCCGAAGCGATATAACCGATCGGTGACAGACAGTGATCACAAACTGATTTGTAAAAAAACAGCTGTTGCTTGCAGACGGCACATTCAAAATGTTTCATTAAACTCCCTGTAGGGAAACGAACGACCTAAAATGTTTATCGATGATGAACACGAAAAAAGGTTCAGAATGCCTACCTAAATTTCTTCCTGATAAAGAAACATCATAAAAATTTCATTGAAAATTCTATATGGATGAATTGTAAAAAAGGTGTGAATGAATATCCCATCAAAGATAGTTTAATGATTATTGATATTGCTTTAGTTTTTGATTTATAAGAAAATTACCATTATTTAATTATAAAAATTGGTTTAGTATGGCTTTTTCATTTCTTAGTAATTCATTTAGCAATGTTATCATTCAATTAAAAAAATATATTTCTGAAATTAAAGAAAGGACAGATATTGATGAGTGGGAAAAGGAGTTACTAAAAAATTTAGATCCTATAGATCTTTATGATAATGAAAGGCTAAATGAGTTTGAAGAACACTGTATAGAGATCAAAAAAAGAAATGATTTAAGTTTAAAGTTGGTATTTGATAATGAGTATGGGGAATTAGGGCATCATTTTGAATATTCGGATCGAATAAAGCTAGAGTATATAAATTTATTAATCTATGCATATTATAAAGAAGTAATGTTTAGGAAAGATTATAGATACTCTTTTCAAAAATCCTTTTTTGATTTTATTGAAAATAATGCAAATAAATTCAGTCCTGAAGTAAATTATATTTTTTCTTTTATAGATAAATTGCCATTTAAACTGTTAAGTAAAGTTTATTCTAATCCAAATTTTCAAAAAATAATTGAAACTTTAACACCTGATCATTTTTCAAAATATATTGAATATTTAGAGTCTAATCACAGAAATATAGAAAAAATTGATGCTTGGACTAGTACATTTGAATCTAAAAAAAGTGAAGTATCAGAATTAGAAAAGCGTCTTGAAAAAAATAAACAAACTTATGATTTCGTTTTGCTCAATAAAGGTTTTAAAGAGCTTTATGATCAGAAAAAAATAGAGTTAGATAATGCAAAAGGTACTTATAGCTTTGTTGCAGCAACAATGTTTTCTATACCTTTTGTGGAATTAGGTGCATTAATTGGAGCATTTTTCTATTTTGATGGAAAGCTACCTACTGGTATGTGGTTTATTTCTATTCCCTTCATTACTTTAATTTTAATTACGTTATATCTTTTAAAAATTTCTTTACAAGACAAAAGAGCAGTCCAATCTCAAATGATGCAGCTAGAACTTCGCATGGCACTGTGTCAGTTCATCCATAACTATGCTGAAGATTCAGAAAAACTGCATAAGAAAAATGCAGCAGGCTTTGAGAAATTTGAAAATATTATCTTTTCACCGCTAGTTTCATCTGATGACAAGATTCCAACCACCTTTGATGGAATGGAGCAACTTGCCAAATTAGTGAGTGAATTTAGAAAGTAATCCAAACTTTCCGCTATCGGCGAGTATCCTATTTTTAATTAGTCAGCGCTTTTACTAAGGCATAGAATTAATTTACTTTTGAGGTAATAGCGATCAGTAGATGGCATTCAGCTGGATTTTCTTCACTTTAATGGCTGCATTTATGCAGGCTTGGCGTAACGCCTTTCAAAAACAGCTTAGTACCACGGTGGATGTGTGGGGAGTCACCCTGGCACGCTTTATTTTTGGCTTGCCATTTGCTGTGCTGTACCTGAGCAGCCTGTATTATTTCAAGCCGGTTGAAAGTGTGGCTCACTTCACCCCAAAGTTTTGGATCTATGTAGTAATTGCGGGTTGCAGTCAGATTTTAGCTACGGCACTGATGGTGCAACTGTTCAAGCAAAAAAATTATGCCGTTGGAGTGGGGTTGGCGAAAAGCGAAGCCATTTTAGCCGCCATTATCGGCGTGACCTTTTTAGCGGATCATTTGTCATTCCTGGCGTGGATTGGTGTGGCACTAGGCGGATATGCGGTATTTTTATTGAGTAAAGGCCAACAGGTCAGTGGGTTTTCAGCCAGAACACTGGCTATTGGCATCGGAAGCGGTTTAAGTTTTGCCATTACCTCACTACTGGTACGCGAAGCCAGTTTAGAATTAACCACTTTACCAACCTTGCATCGTGCGGCCTGGGTGTTGTTAATGGTGATCAGTTTTCAGTGCCTGAGTATGCTGCTTTATCTAAGCCTATTCAGCCGCCAGACTTTAGTGGCCATGTGGCAGCGTCTGGGCTTAACTTTTAAAGTGAGTGTGTGCAGTTTTATGGCATCACTAGGCTGGTTTACTGCCATGAGCATGATGAGTGTGCCGGTCGTGAAAACCTTAGGACAAATTGAGATTCTGTTTAGTATGCTGATTTCGGCATATTTCTTTAAAGAAAAACTGGCACGTACCGAGCATTGGGGTCTGGGCTTAGTAGTGATTGCAGCGATTTTAGTGATCTGGGCCTGATGTAGAACCAGTTTTTTAAATCTAAGCATAAAAAAGCCACTGATCAACAGTGGCTTTTTCTTTGCCTCTAGTATTTAAGCTGCAATAAATTTCTGAACTGCCTGATTAAAGGCTTCTGGTTGCTCCACATTGGAAATGTGCGAGGCATTGATTTCAAACAGCTGGCTTTGTGAAATTTCAGCTTGCATGGCTTGACCATCTGCAACTGTCGTCACCGGGTCTTGCTGACCGGCCACAATCAGTACGGGCACTGAAATCGTTTTGATCTGTTCACGTAAATCCGCCTTAGCCAAAGCTTCGCAACAACTTGCATAACCTTCCGGGCTGCCAGCTCCAAGGTCGTTTGAAAGTTCTGCAACAATTGCTGCATTGCTTTGGATAAAGGGATCGGTAAACCAGCGTGATGCTGCAGTAGATGCAATCGGCGCCAGACCTTGTTCACGCACCAGCGCGGCACGTTCCAGCCAGGCCTGTTCCTGACCAATCTTGGCAGCAGTATTGCAAATAATCACGTGGCTAAAACGTTCAGGCTTGTTAATCGCTAACCATTGACCGGTTAAACCGCCCATCGAGATACCACAGAAAGCGGCTTTCTGGATGTTCAGGTGATCCAGCAGATTCACTACATCCTGTCCTAGCTGGTCCAGGCTATACGGACCTTGTGGTGCAGAGGAAGCGCCATGACCACGAGTGTCATAGCAAATGACAAAATAGTCTTGCTGGAAAAATTCAATTTGTGGTTGCCACATGCTGAATTTAGTACCCAATGAATTAGAAAAAACCAGGGCAGGTTTGCTGGCATCACCAAAGGTCTGGTAATTGATCTGGGCATCGTTGGATGTAAATGTTGGCATTGAAATCCCTCCCGACCTCCCTTTAAAAAAGGGAGGAGGTTTATCTTTTTAATAGGTTGTTAGACGCGTTCAATAATCAAAGCGATGCCTTGACCGACACCAATACACATTGAACAAAGACCGTATTTACCGCCAGTTTGTTCCAGCTGGTTGAGTGCGGTTGTGACTAAGCGTGCGCCAGATGCACCAAGTGGATGGCCCAAAGCAATTGCACCACCATTCGGATTGACTTTCTCTGAACCATCTTCAATGCCAAGGTCACGAGTACAAGCCAAAGCTTGTGCTGCAAAAGCTTCATTCAGCTCGATCACATCCATCTGCTCTAAAGTCAGACCGGTTTGCGCCAGTAATTTCTTAATGGCAGGTGCTGGACCAAAGCCCATGATACGTGGTTCAACACCCACAACCGTTGAGCCAATAATTTTGGCACGCGGTTTTAAACCGTGTTGAGCAACCGCTTCATCAGATGCGATTAATAGGGCAGCCGCACCATCGTTAATACCAGAAGCATTACCCGCTGTAACCGTACCATCTGCTTTGACCACGGGTTTCAGTTTTGCCAGAGCTTCTGCTGTGGTTGAAGCACGCGGATGTTCATCAGTATCGACAACCACCGGATCGCCTTTACGCTGTGGAATCACTACAGGAATAATTTCATTGGCAAAGAAACCATTGGCCTGCGCTGCTGCGGTACGTTGCTGGCTGGTCAGGGCAAACTTGTCCTGGTCTTCACGGTTGATGTTGAACTGTTCCGCCAGATTTTCAGCCGTTTGCGGCATGGTTTCTACGCCGTACATTTCTTTCAGTTTCGGATTGATAAAACGCCAGCCCATGGTGGTGTCTTCAATCTTCTGGCTACGGCCATACGCCGTTTCTGACTTGCCCATGACAAATGGCGCGCGCGACATGCTTTCTACACCGCCGGCAATAATCAGATTGGCTTCACCAGCTTTAATCGCCCGTGCTGCCATTGCGACTGCATCCAGCGATGAACCACACAGGCGGTTCACGGTCGTCGCTGGCACCTGATAAGGCAGGCCTGCAAGCAGAGAAGACATACGACCGACGTTACGGTTGTCTTCACCGGCCTGGTTGGCACAGCCATAGATCACGTCATCGACCTGTTCCCAGTTCACCGATGGATTACGTTCCATTAAGGCTTTAATTGGCAGCGCCCCAAGGTCATCTGCACGGACAGGTGCGAGACCACCGGCATAACGGCCGAATGGGGTACGGATGGCATCGATAATATATGCGTTTTTCATGGAGTATTCTCTTCTTTATAAAGTTCCCTCTCCTTTGAAGGAGAGGGTTAGGGAGAGGATGTCTGGAAATTCCCCTCATCCTAACCTTCTCCCAGAGGGAGAAGGAACGTTCAATCTCTATTCAATGTGTCGTTTAAAAATAGCGATGTCTGTCTATTTATACTCATCGAGTCGCATCAATCAGTTTGGCACCGGTCATTGACTGCAATTCTTCAAATGACAGACCTTCAACTTTCTCAATCACTTTCATACCTTCAGGTGTCACATCAATCACACACAGGTCGGTGTAAATACGATCCACACATTTCAGGCCAGTAGCCGGATAAGATAATTCAGCCACAATCTTTGGCTCGCCTTTTTTGGTCACGTGATCAGTCGTAATAAAGACTTTTTTCGCGCCAACAGCCAGATCCATTGCACCGCCGACTGCTGGAATTGCATCTGGAGCACCAGTATGCCAGTTAGCCAAGTCACCATTTTCAGCGACCTGGAAAGCACCCAATACGGCGATGTCTAAATGACCGCCACGCATCATGGCGAAAGAATCACCATGATGGAAGAAAGAACCGCCTTCAAGTAAGGTCACGAATTCTTTACCGGCATTGATCAGCTCAGGATCGCGGTCTTCTTCAGCAGGAGGAGGACCGAAAGCCAACAGGCCATTTTCAGAATGCAGGAAGACGTCTTTATCGCTTGGCAGGTAGCTTGAAATCTTGGTCGGTAAACCAATACCGAGGTTTACATAGGCACCATCAGGAATGTCTTGTGCCACACGTTCAGCGATCTGGTCACGGGTCAGTTTGCTATAGCTCATTATTTCTCTCCGATGCCAATTATTGTGCAGGTTTAACTTGAACAACGTGTTGAACAAAAATTCCCGGGGTGATGATGTGTTCCGGATCCAGTGCACCCAGTTCAACCACTTCAGAAACTTGAGCAATCGTCACATCCGCAGCCATCGCCATAATCGGGCCGAAGTTACGCGCAGATTTACGGTAGACCAGATTGCCCCAACGGTCGCCTTTAGAAGCTTTAATTAAAGCAAAGTCAGCTTTAATTGGATTTTCTAAAACGTAGTCTTTACCTTCGTAGTTCAGGGTCGGTTTGCCTTCCGCCAGCAAGGTACCAAAACCGGTAGGCGTGTAGATTGGACCTAAGCCCATACCTGCTGCCTGAATACGGCAAGCCAGATTACCTTGCGGTACCAGTTCCAGTTCAATCTTGCCTGCACGATAAAGCTCGTCAAATACCCAGGAATCAGACTGACGCGGGAAAGAACAAATGATTTTACGGACAGCACCAGCTTTAAGCAGTTTCGCCAGACCATAATCGCCATTACCGGCATTGTTGTTGACAATAATCAGGTCTTTAATACCCAATTCGATCAGACCATCAATCAGTTCAGCAGGCTGACCCGCTGTACCGAAACCACCGATCATAATGGTAGAACCGTCCTTGATCTGGGAGAGTGCTTCTTTCAATGATAATGAACTTTTATCTATCATAATCTGGTCCTTACATATCCTAAACTGATGGATGTCTTTAAACTCGTTTTGAATCTGATGCTGTAACCGGAACTGCGTTACGGTTTTTCTGTGACAGCAGAAAATGTGCGACCAGGCCAATGCAAATTCCCCAAAAGACTGAACTCAGTCCCAAGAAATGCATGCCGGAAGCAGTCGCTAAAAAGGTGATAAGCGCTGCATCACGTTGCGACTCTTTGCCCATGGCCACGGAAATGTTGGTGGCAATCGCACCCAGTAATGCCAGTCCTGCCAAAGCCGCAATTAATTCTTTGGGCATCAGGCTAAACAGCATGACAATACTGCCGGCAAATAAGCCGCCTAAAATATAAAAAAGCCCATTCGCCACACCGGCGATATAACGCTTTTCTTTCAGCTCGTGGGCATCTTTCCCCAGACACAAAGCAGCCGTGATAGAGGCCAATACGATGGTAATACCCCCAACACAGGCCACTGCAAGCGAGGCAATACTGGTCGCACTGATAATCGGCTTGGCTGGCATGTCATAACCACTGAGTTTGATAATCGCCATTCCCGGTAAAAACTGGCCAGACAGGCTGACCAGAATGAGAGGGAGGGCCAGATTCAGGGTTGAACTCCAAGTCCATTCCGGTGCAATAAATTGTGGAATGGCCAAACTGAAATCTGCCGTAACCGGGTTAATCTTGCCCAGTAACATGCTTAAAACCACACCGGCAACCAGTACCCAGACCATGGCATAGCGTGGACTGAAACGCTTGGCCAGTAAAAATACCGCCAGCATGCCAAAGACGATATAGGGCATGGTATCGGTCGCGGTGAACAGCCCTAAACCAAACTGCAATAAAATCCCCGCCATCATTCCGGCAGCCACTTCCTGAGGAATCCAGAACAGCAATTTGTCGAAATAACCGGTGATCCCAATGAAAAAAATCACCACGGCAGAGGTGATATAGGCAGCAACCGCTTCATTGAGCGAAATATCGGGAAACAGCGTGACTAATAAAGCCGTTCCGGGTGCAGACCAGGCGGTGACCACAGGTATTTTGTATTTAATTGATAAAAAGATACCTGCGAGCGCAGCACCAATAGAAATTCCCCAAATCCATGAAATCATCATGTCTGGGGAAACTTGAGCTTGCTGTGCCGCCTGGAAAAAAATGATCAGTGGCCCTGAATAGGAAATCAGCACTGCTAAAAATCCTGCAACAGTCGCTGAAATTGACCAATCATTTTTTAATGTCTGAAACAGGGTATTCATTGGTGATGTGCCTCCTTGCGTCTAACCATGAGCCTGTTAAAAATCGTGATGATCAGGACTAGCCCTGATCACCACCACCGACCGGTACCACTGTACCTGTCATATAAGATGATTCATCGGAAGCCAGGAATACAATCGCATTCACTTGCTCCTGAATCGTACCGTAGCGTCCCATGAAAGTACGGTCAATGGTCTGATCAACCACTTGCTGCATCCATTCCTTTTCAGATTCAGTCAGTGGATTGGCATTGCGCGGTACTTTACGGGGTGGTGCTTCAGTACCACCAGTCGCGATTGCATTGACACGGATTCCATCTTTGGCATGTTCAAAGGCAAGGGAAGCGGTCAGGCCGTTCACACCACCTTTCGATGCTGAATATGGCACACGGTTAATGCCGCGTGTCGCAATAGAAGATACATTTACAATGGTACCTTTCTGATTTTTAATCATTTCCGGAAGAACTGCACGGCAGCACCACAAGGTCGGGAACAATGAACGGTTCACTTCCTTGATAATTTCCTCTTCAGAAAATTCTTCGAAAGGTTTCATCCAGATCGCGCCACCGACGTTGTTGATTAGCGCATCGACACGGCCATAGGTTTCTAGCGCTTTTTCAACGACTGATTGAGCACCAGCAAACGTTTCCAGATTGGCTTTGACGGTAATCGCATCACCGCCAGTCGCTTCAATTTCAGCCAGAACTTCTTCCACATAAGGGGAAAGGTCAGCCATGACGACTTGAGCACCTTCGCTCGCCACTTGCAGCGCGACACCACGACCGATGCCTTGCGCGGCACCGGTCACGATTACGACTTTATTTTCAAATCTTTGACGATTAGACATTGAACAAATTCCCTCTATTAGTTGGCAGAGAATTTTTCAAACAGGAAGCTTGCAGGTTTTACGCCTTCAGCATCCAGCCAGCCGCGAACCGCTTCAACCATTGGTACAGGGCCACACAGGTAGACATCTACATCACCGCCATTTAGCCATTCGTTTTCGATATGACCGGTGACATAGCCTTTACGCTCATGTGCAGATTCTGGGTTAGCAACTACTGTACGGTATTCGAACCACGGGAATTTGTCTTGCAGTTCGTTCAGTTTTTCAATCGCTACCAAGTCGAAATCATTGGTCACACCAAATACTAAACGCACTGGATGTTCTGAACCTTTTTCTTCCAGCACTTGCAGCATTGACATGAATGGTGCAATACCTGTACCACCAGCCAGCATCAAGACAGGACGGGTCACAGGGCGCAGGTAGAAGCTACCAAATGGACCAGTAAAGGTCATTTTGTCGCCAGCTTGGGCATTTTTGCTCAAGAATTCACTCATTTTCCCATTCGGTACATTACGTACTACGAAACCAGTCAGACGATTACCCGGTTTTGAGCTGAATGAATAAGAACGGGTCTCTGTGGTGCCTGGAATTCCGACATTGACATATTGACCTGCTAGGAAGTGAATGTCTGGTTGACCTTCATCTAACTGGATATCAAAAGTAATGGTTGAATCAGACAGGTTTTCGACACGAGCCAGCGTACCCTGGAATTCATGAATTTCAGTTTTGCAAACTTCTGAAGAGGCCTGAATCTGGAACACTGCATCTGAAGTCGGTTTACATTGACAAGCCAGAATATAGCCTTCAGCGGCTTCTTCAGGTGTTAGTGCATCTTCAATATAGGTTTCTTCAGGCATGTCAAATGAACCTGATTCACAAAACGCACGACACGTTCCACAAGCACCATCACGGCAGTCCAAAGGAATATTGATCTTTTGACGGTAAGCTGCGTCTGACAGGGTTTCTCCGTCAGAAACAGAAATAAAACGTGTAACGCCATCTTCAAATTGAAGTGCAACATTGTGGTTTGACATGGCTGAATATCCTATATAAATCTTTGTAACTGAGCCTTTCAGCCAATTTTCCATCTGACCGAAAGGCATAACCTGGCTGTATAAACAGTCTTAGAGGTGATAAATGTCGATAACCTGGTTGATGTAATCGTTTTTCAGTACCACATATTTGCTTAAAATCTGCGGTTTATCGCCTGAGAAATCAATTTCATAACGAGACATACCGAAGTAGCTGTAACTTGTTTTGTAACGGAAGCTCAAAGTATTCCAGTTAAAACGTACAGTGACCTTGTCGCCATCACGTTCAACAAGTTCAATATTGCTGATGTTATGGCTGGTACGGGTATCCGGCATGGTTGCAGATGAACGTTCAGTCTTGATCCGGAACACGCGGTCTTCTAAACCTTGACGGTCTGGATAGTAAATCAACGAGATTTCAGACTGTGGATCTGTGGTCAGCTTGTCATCATCATCCCAGGCTGGCATCCAGAAAGACGCAGTAGGGGCATAACACGTCAACCAGTCATCCCATTGTTCATCATCTAAAAAGCGGGCTTCTTGATACAGGAACTGAGCAATATTTTCTAAAGTGATGTCGCTCATGCGTTTTCTCCTTCAGTAGATGCTGCAATTTCTTTTTCAGTTGCAATGCCTTTTTTGATCAGTTCTAACCAGTACTGGTGCTGAGCAAGGTAGAGACCTTCGTCTTCAGTTTTAATACCAGACAGTTTTGGTTTTAACCCAATTTCGTTGGCAGCATCGTCCGGGCCTTGGATCCAGTGTTTAGAACCACGGCACATGTCGTTCCATTCCAGCGCGATACCGGCATAACCTGCCTGACAAGCACGGAATTCTTCAAGATCGTCTGGGGTTGCCATACCTGAAGCATTGAAGAAATCTTCATACTGACGGATACGACGGGTACGCGCTTCTGGCTCTTCGCCTACAGGTGCGATACAGTAGATCGTCACTTCAGTCTTATCGACAGAAATCGGGCGCAGGACACGAATTTGTGAACCAAACTGATCCATGAAGTAAACGTTTGGATAGATACACAGGTTACGTGAACGTTCGATCATCCACTTCGCCATAGCTTCGCCATATTGCGCAGTGTATTCATCTTTCTTGGCAAAGTTAGGACGGTCTTCCGGGTTTGCCCATTGCGTCCAAAGTAACATGTGACCATGTTCAAAGCCGTAAGAACCACCACCTTGTTTGCCCCATGCACCTGCGCTCATCGCACGGATGTTGTCACCAGCTTCTTTTTCTTTACGTTGCTGAGTCGTTGCAGCATAGTTCCAGTGTACAGCAGACACGTGATAACCATCAGCACCGTTTTCAGCAGTCAACTTCCAGTTACCTTCATAGGTATAAGTCGAAGAACCACGTAAAACTTCCAGACCTTGTTCAGACTGATCCACGATCATGTCAATGATTTTGGTCGCTTCGCCCAGGTATTCTTCCAGAGAAGGAACATCCGGATTCAAGCTGCCGAACAGGAAACCTTTATAGTTTTCAAAACGGGCAACCTTTTTCAGGTCATGTGAACCGTCTTTATTAAAGCAGTCTGAATAACCCGCTTCAGCCGGATCTTTGACTTTTAATAACTTACCTGAGTTATTGAAGGTCCAGCCATGGAATGGGCAAGTATAAGTTGCTTTATTGCCTTTCTTGTTACGGCACAATTGTGCACCGCGATGCGAACAGGCATTGATCATGGCATTCAGTTCACCTTGACGGTTACGTGCAATGATGATCGGCTGACGACCCATATAGGTAGTATAGAAGTCGTTATTGTTTGGAATCTGGCTTTCATGTGCTAGATAAACCCAGTTGCCTTCAAAGATGTATTTCATCTCAAGGTCAAACAGGGCCTGGTCTGTAAATACTGAACGGTGTAGTTTAAATTCACCAGATTCATAATCATCAACCAGTAATTCGTCAATGCGGTCTAAATGGCTGGTGTTAATTACGGGAATACGAGGCATGTCCTTTCTCCGACTTTCCAAGGGGGAAGTCAGCGGGATATATCTCAAGGCATATCCCGCTTCTTAATGTATTAAGCGCTAGCGCGGCGACGATCAACTTCAGTAGAAGGTGCGTCTTGTTTCTCTTTCACAAGTTCAATATCAAATTGAATGTGTTTGAAAGGACCTTTCAGACCACGTTTTGCAATTTCAGCTTCATCAGTCACGTCAACCGCAGTTGCCACCAGGCCTTCACGAGTAGCGAATGCGAAGTCATCCCACAGGTATTGGTCGCCTTCAATGTTGAATTGAGTAGTCAGCTTGCGGTAACCCGGTGCAGATACGAAGTAATGTACGTGTGATGGACGGTTACCATGACGGCCTAATTTGTCCAGTACAAACTGAGTTGTACCTTCTGGAGGGCAGCCATAACCCACTGGCATTGTAGTCAATGCAGTATATTGACCATCGGCAGCGGTAATGATGCTGCGACGCAAGTTAAAGTCAGACTGTGACTTGTCAAAGAATGAGTAGTTGCCTAGGCTGTTTGCATGCCAGATTTCAACTTTGGCACCTTCAACACGGTTGCCGTCAGTATCCGTCACTGTACCTTCAATGATTAAAGTCGGGATTTTGCCTTCTTCAGAACCATCATCCATACGCGCAAAGCTTACTGTTTCAGGTGCGCCAGCTACATAAAGTGGACCTTCAATCGTACGTGGCGTACCGCCAGTAATGCCTGCTTTAGCATCCGCTTCATCAGCACGTAAGTCTAGGTAATGCTCCAGACCCAAACCTGCAGCCAATAAACCTAATTCGTTCGCTTGACCGGCATCAGTAAAGTATTCCAGACCTTTCCACAGTTCTGATTGGGAAATATCAAGATCTTCGATCGCTTGGAAAAGGTCACCCAATAAACGCACAACAACTTGTTGTACACGTTCATCTACAGGACCTGTCGCTGTATCAACGTTCATTTGCTTAACTAATGCATCAATTTCTTGGCGATTCATACTATTGCTCCTAAAGTATGTTTTCATATTTTAGTGGCGCATGTTTTAGCATTCATTTGGCTGGCTAAATCTTGCTGGCCACAAGTCCTTTTGGATTACCCTCAGGTGTATGGGTGGGAAGGATTTTTTTATTTCCATTCCCGAATTTATTCATTACTTGTCATCATCCCGAATCGATGATGGATGGCGGTTCAATGCCATAACTTCGATGTTCATATACGGATAGAGCGGCAAGCCCTGTAGCAAGTTGTGCAACTCTTCATTGCTTTCAACATCAAAAATACTGATGTTTGAGTACTGGCCCGTGATGCGCCAGATATGACGCCATTTGCCTTGACGCTGCAATTCCTGTGAATAAGCCTTTTCAACAGCCTTAATTTCGTTTGCCTGTTCAACTGGCAGATCACGTGGAATGTTTACATCCATACGTACGTGAAAAAGCATGGGTTTCTCCTAATTACTGACGACGCAAGTTGTCAATCTTGTTTTCATCCAACTCAATCCCCAGACCTGGCCCTTTCGGAATCTCAAGTTCAAAGTTTTGATAGTTGAGCGGGGTTTTCAAAATATCTTCAGTCAGCAGTAGAGGACCAAACAGCTCGGTACCGAACGCCAGACTTTCAAAAGTAGAGAACACATGTGCCGAAGCAATCGTGCCCACAGGGCCTTCCAGCATGGTGCCGCCATACAGGTCAATACCTGCAAGTTTGGCAATCTTGCCTACTTCACAACCTTCAATCAGGCCACCCGACTGGGCAACTTTGACTGCAAAAACAGATGAACCGTTTTGTTTGGCAATCTCATACGCTGAGTGCGGGCCCATTAACGATTCGTCTGCCATGATGGCAACATCAAAACGTCGGGTCAGACGGCGCATGGCATCCAGGTTATCAATTGCACATGGCTGTTCAATCAGGTCAATGCCGCCGTCCTGGAGTAACTGAATGCCTTTAATCGCGTCCAGCTCTGACCAGGCACGGTTGACATCCACACGGATCGAAATGTCTTTGCCCAATGCCTGTTTAATGGCAAGCACATGTTCAACATCCTGTTCCACTGGGCGAGAACCAATTTTCAGTTTGAAAATATTGTGGCGTTTGGCCGCAATCATTTTCTGGGCTTCAGCAATGTCTTTCTCGGTATTGCCAGATGCCAGTACCCACAGCACTGGTACGCTGTCACGTAAACGTCCACCTAGAATTTCACTCAGTGGCTGGTTCAGACGTTGTGCCTGAATATCCAGCAGTGCAGTCTGAATGGCACATTTGGCAAAACGGTTACCATTAATATTCTTTTTGATGGCTTGTAATGTCTGTGCAACATTCAAACCTGATAATGTTTTCAGAAGCGGTGCAAAGTAAGTCTCAATATTCACTTTGACACTTTCTGGGCTTTCTTCACCGTAGCCTAAACCGCCAATGGTGGTGGCTTCGCCCCAACCCACGTAACCGTCTTCGGTGGTGATTCTGACCAGGACCAGTGTCTGGGTTTGCATGGTTGCGACAGCCATCTTGTGAGGACGGATCGTCGGTATTTGAACCAGCAAGGTTTCAACTGACTTATACATAATTACGCTTCACATTCTTGCTTTAATGTTTTGACTTGATATACCTTAAAAGAATAATGTTGATTGGTCTAAGATCGATTTAGCATTTTTTTATACTTTAAAGGTATGCAGGAATATGGAACTCAGGCATTTGCGTTACTTCGTTGCCGTCGTCGAAGAACAAAGTTTTACCAAGGCGGCAGAAAAACTGTTTATTGCTCAACCACCTTTAAGCAGACAGATACAAAATCTGGAACAGGAACTGGATATTCAGCTCTTTGAAAGAGGGAGCAGACCGCTTAAGACCACAGAAGCAGGTCAATTCTTCTACCAGCATGCGGTTAAACTTTTGTCTAATGCGGAAGAAATCAAATCGATGACCAAACGGATTGGCATCGCTGATCGCACCATTAGCATTGGTTTTGTCGGCTCTTTATTATTCGGTTTACTGTCGCGTATTGTGTTTCTATTTAAGCAGCAACACCCCCAGCTCAAAATTGAGATGGTTGAAATGAATACTTCAGAGCAGATTCAGGCACTTAAAGAAGGGCGGATTGATGTCGGTTTTGGACGCTTGAGAATTTCAGATCCGGCAGTGAAACGAGTGTTGCTGCGGGAAGAACGGCTGATGGTCGCGGCACATTCCAGCCATTTTCTTTCCCATCGAGATGGCGTGAACCTGGCTGAACTGGTGGATCAGCCACTCTTTTTATACCCGAATAATGGTAAGGCTAATTTTTCTACCCAGGTACGCGGTATATTTTCCGAGTATGGACTGGAACCAAAAAATATCCGTGCAGTCAGTGAATTGCAACTGGCGCTGGGTTTTGTGGCTGCTGGAGAGGGTGTTTGTATCGTGCCGGAAAGTGCTCAGAATATTCGTCTGGCACATTTAAACTTTATCCCTTTATTAGATGAATTTGCGGTCAGTCCGGTCTTTATGGCGATTCGTAACATGGATGAAAGTGAATATATTCGTTATCTGTTTGATGCGGTCTATCAGGTCTATGATCTTGAAGCGATTAAATATGATCGTGCGGTGTTTTAAACAAGATTAAAAACTTTTTAGATGCTATATAAAATAGGTGAAATTATTATTTAATGACTGAATTAAAGTCGTTTTATTTGGATGAATATCATTAAGGCATAGTAAATAAAGCCTTTTCTTGAAGGCAGACTTTATAGGTATAGAAGTATGCCTATTCAGTTTTGGACATTTATGGACATCTTCTGCATTGTGAATCTCATAAATTGAACTTCACAATTAGGAGGTGAAGATGTCTACAAATAAAGTGAATATAAATACGCTGATCGATGAAGCGAAGTTCACGCCTTTTCATTGGGGCGTCCTGATCTGGTGTTTGCTGATCATTATTTTTGACGGTTATGACCTGGTGATTTACGGCGTGGCTTTACCGCTACTAATGCAGGAATGGTCACTCAGTGCAGTACAGGCCGGAATGTTAGCCAGCACTGCCTTATTCGGTATGATGTTTGGAGCCATGAGCTTTGGAACCTTATCCGATAAACTGGGACGTAAAAAAACCATCATGATCTGTGTCGCGATCTTTAGTGGCTTTACGTTTATCGGTGCCTTTGCTACATCACCTGTCGAATTCGGGATTTTACGTTTCCTTGCCGGACTTGGTATTGGGGGCGTGATGCCAAACGTCGTTGCCCTGATGACGGAATACGCACCGAAGCGGATTCGCAGCACGCTGGTTGCCTTGATGTTTAGTGGTTATGCGATCGGTGGCATGACATCTGCCTTACTTGGCGCATGGCTGGTGCCACAGTTTGGCTGGAAAATCATGTTCTTGCTTGCGGGTACTCCTTTACTGTTCCTGCCAATACTCTGGAAATATTTACCAGAATCGCTGATGTACCTGACCAATAAGCAGCAGACTGCTCAAGCGCAAAGCATTATCCAGAAAATCTCGCCAACACAGATAATTGGATCTGACACCCAGTTTGTCCTGAATGAAGTGCAAAAAGGCGATGAAGCACCTTTAAAAGCATTATTCCAGCAAGGTCGCACATTTAGTACCTTTATGTTCTGGTTGGCATTTTTTATGTGTCTATTAATGGTTTATGCACTAGGCAGCTGGTTACCAAAACTGATGATTCAAGCCGGATATTCACTGGGTGCCAGCATGATCTTCCTGTTTGCCCTGAATATTGGCGGCATGATCGGGGCTATTGGTGGGGGTTATCTGGCAGACCGTTTCCATATCAAAAAAGTACTGACAATCATGTTTCTTTGCGGGGCAGCTTCTTTAATCCTGCTCGGTTATAACAGTCCGCAATTCGTGCTTTATAGCTTGATTGCAGTGGCCGGTGCAGCAACCATTGGTTCTCAAATTCTGCTTTATACCTTCGTGGCACAATATTATCCATCGACTGTGCGTTCCACCGGCATGGGTTGGGCTTCCGGGATTGGACGTATCGGTGCGATTGTTGGACCGGTACTGACAGGTGCTTTACTCACCATGAATTTACCGCATCAAATGAACTTCTTTGCAATTGCGATTCCCGGTTTGATTGCTGCGCTGGCAATTTTCCTGGTGAACTTAAAAATGTCAGTAGAAGGTCAAGCCCTTGCTAGATCTGAGATTCGCACTGATTCTCTCGCTGAAAAAGCAAGTTAATGGATTAAATATCAATTAATAAAGAAAACACTTCTAATGATAGAGATCGCCATCGTAAGCGGTGGTGATCTGTTGCTAGAATCGAGACGCATAATAAAAAAGTGAGTTTAGGATGAACACGGAACAATTATTTAATAATCAAACAATCACATTAAAACGCACGGTTCTGATGAGCATGATGGCAATAAGTTTAGGGGGCCTTAGCTTGTCTACCCAGGCACAAACTCCAGCTCAGTCCAATCAGCAGGAAATTGAGCAGTTGCGTCAAGAGGTTCAAGCTTTACGTGCCTTGATTGAACAGCAGCAGACTCAGACAGCTGCTGTGACTGCACCTGTAGCGGCAACGCCGGCACCTGCAAATACAGCAGTAGCGCCTGCGAGCAAACCTGTGATGAAAATTGCCAGTGGGGCCGAGTTTAATTTATACGGTAATATCCGTGCTGATGCCTCTTATCAGGCTGAGGGCGGTGCAGCGACACGTATGTATAACCAGATTAATGCGGTACCTCTTGAAGGCACAGGTGAACGCAGTGATGAGTTTAAGTCCACGCTTTCAGCCACCCGTTTAGGGATGGATTTTAAAGCGCCCGTGGGTGCTGGGGATAAGGCCTTAAGTGGTAAGGTTGAGGTCGATTTCCTGGGTGGAGCTGGTTTTGATAACCTGCGTATCCGTCATGCCTATATCAGCTATGCTGACTGGTTAATTGGTCAAACCTGGTCAAACTTTGCAACTCCGGACTATATACCTGAGACGGTAGATGCACTGGTTTATGCCGGTGGTTCAATTAAACGGACACCTCAGATTCGTCATACCAGTACTTTGAGTCCAGCGACCAATCTGGTGCTTGCAGTAGAAGATCCGAAAGATGCGACCATTACAGGAATCAAACAGCGTTTACCGGCTTTAACTGCACGCTTAAACCACAAATTTGCGGATAATCTTTCTGTTAGCGCGCGTGCGATGGGGAATGAAAAACGCGTGAATGAAGATGAAAAAACTGCATGGGGTGTAGGTTTAGGCGCGAAATATGAGTTTGTTCCAGGCACCAGCCTTAAGGCAGATTATTATCATGTCAAAGGTGATAGCAGTTTTGTCTCTTACGCCAATCCAGGTGTCGTTACAGCTGCTAATGGAGATCTTCTACAGAGTGAATTCGACTCAATTACAGTCGGTCTAACGCAGCAGTTTAATGATAAATTGCGTGGCACAGTAGGCTATGGTTATATGAATTTCGACCAAGATAATGGCTATCTTGCTGCTCCTGGTCTGACTCTAACAGCAGTGAACAAAGACCTTTGGCAGGCTTGGGCCAATGTGTTCTATAACCCTACAAAACCGCTGAGTTTTGGCCTGGAATATGTTTATGGTGAACGTGAAGCATTGGGTGCTGCACCAAATGGCAGTACAAAAGGTGAAGATAACCGAGTGAATGCAGTTGCAATTTACAGTTTCTAAGCTCTAGCGATTTTACATAAGAAACCTAAAGCGTGGATGAATTAATCCACGCTTTTTGCATGATTCAGGATCATCTCTGCCAGTACATTGACTGCATTTTCTATCTCAGAGGTCCAGTCAAATGAACAGTTCAGGCGAATATAATTCTGGCTGGTATGTTCCGGTTTAAACAGCAAAGCAGGGGCAATGGCAATATTGTGCTGAATCAGCTGTTCATATAAAACCTGACCATCCAGCTGTTCCGGCAATTTGATCCAGAGAAAATACCCACTGGAATAATAATAAATTTCACAGACTGAATCTAAACGCGCTTTAAGTTCCTGATAAAACTTTTGCTTATACTTTTCTAGTTGCTGTCTTAAATGGCGCAAATGCTTTTCATAATGATGATGGGACAGAAAATCAACCAATGCATTTTGTAATAGCGGACTAACAGTCAAAGTACTCATGAGCTGTAAATGCTGGATTGCATCGGAAAATGGGCCAGCGAAAACCCAGCCGACCCGCGCACCCATGCCCAGAGTTTTAGAAAATGAAGAGCAGTGCAATACCCGTTGATGCTGATCAAAATATTTTACGGAAACCGGTTTATGAGCGCCGTAATTGAGTTCCTGATAGACATCATCTTCAATCAGATATACCTGATATTCATTCAACAGTTCCGCAATTCTTTGCTTGATCTCTGAATTTACCGTAAAGCCAATCGGATTATGCACATTCAGCATCAGCCAGCAAACTTTGATCGGGTACTGTTTAAGTGCTTGTTCAAATGATTCCAGGTCAAAACCAAACTGTGGATGTTCAGGGATTGTGATGACTTGCAGTCCTAAACGCTCAGCCGCCTGCCAGGCACCATAAAAAATGGTTTGCTGGAGCAGGATAAAGTCGCCAGGTTGAGTCAAAGCCTGTAAAGACAGATTGAGAGCTTCCAATGCACCAGAAGTAATGACAATGTCATCCGAAGTGCAGTTTATGCCTTGTAACTGATAGCGGTTAGCAATCAGTTGGCGTAATTCCTGATTACCCGGTGGCATATGATTTTGATGGCTATAACTGCTTTTTCTTTTGCTATGCTGCGCCAAAATCTGCATAAACCGGCTGTTATATAACAGTTCAGCATTTGGAAAAGCTGAACCAAAAGGTGCAATATTTGGAGTTTGCAGTGACTTTAAATAATTAAATACCACAGAGTTAATTTTAACTTTGGAGTTTAAGCCAATCTGTACCGCGGGTTCTTTGCTGTTATAGGTTTGAGGTCGTTCCGCAATATAATAGCCAGATTTATCTTTGGCATAGACCAATCCTTGCGATTCAAGCACCTGATAGGCATTAAGCACCGTCATCAGGCTATAGCCGGACAGTTCAGTTTGTTCCCGTAATGAAGGTAATTTGTCATGCGCCTTCCATGCGCCATTTTCAATCATCTGGCGAATATTTTGGGCTAGCTTTTCAGATTTGAACATAAGAAAATAAAATCTAAACTGTACTAATATAATCAGAATTATATTATGAATAAGTTATTAAAATATAACAAATCAAAAAAATAAGTGGCTAACTGTTATATTTTTTTAAATGAATATTGTATCTATACAGCTGATTTAGGTCTGCTGATAATAAAACTCATAACGCCAGACCAACCTATGGGTGATCATATGAATTCAGAAGACAACAAAGCACCAAAATATGCGGATAGCAGTATTTCTGATGCAGCATTCAAGAAGATGATTCTCTGGTTTGCACTTTATGCCGGTTTATTCTGCCTCGGCGTTATCTTTGTAGTAAATGCAGACAAAATTATGATGAGCGGCTTTTAAAATTCTCTTCTCCCTGAACACTATCATCGCCCCAATCTAAATTGGGGCTTTTTTTATGCCACACATTACCAGTTTTATTTTCTACTTTTTCTGCATCCACTCTATGACTTTGTCACAATTTGACACTCACAAAGTCAGATTTCCTTGCTAGATTCAGACTGTTTGATGATAAAAATGAATACAGGCTTTTCGCCAGCGCATCATACAGAAATAACAACGATATAGCAGATGGACAAACAACAAGGATAAAGGAGTGAAGCATGCTCGGAAATATGATGTTCCAGCCCTTACTGATCAGCAGCATGATTGAACATGCCGGTCGTTATCATGCCGATACCGAGATCATTTCTAAAAATACCGATACCAGCATTAAAAAGACCAATTGGGGAGAAATCCGGGAAAACTCGAAACGTTTTGCCAATGTATTACAGCAATTCGGTCTGACACTCGGCGATCGGGTTGCGACCATTGCCTGGAATAATCATCGACATCTAGAATCATGGTATGCCATTTCGGGAAGTGGACTGGTTTGCCACACCATCAACCCGCGCTTATTTCCGGAACAGCTGGTATTTATTATCAATGACGCTGCCGATCGGGTACTGCTGTTTGATAAAACCTTTGCACCTTTAATTAAAGCCGTCAAACCGTTATTAAAAACTGTAGAACAGTATATTTGTCTGGATGCTGAAGATTCGTCGATTCGTGAAGCCATTCCGGAAGTTCAGTTTTATGACGATTTGCTTGCCCAGCAATCTGCAGAATTTGACTGGCCTGAACTGGATGAAAATACAGCGAGTTCATTGTGTTATACCTCTGGTACGACTGGAAATCCGAAAGGGGTTTTATATAGCCATCGCTCAACAGTGCTGCATAGTTATGCCATCATCATGCCGGATTCCCTGAATGTGGCAGCGCGTGACATCATGCTGCCGGTGGTACCAATGTTCCATGTCAATGCCTGGGGCACCCCATATGCCGCTGCCATGGTCGGTTGTACCTTGGTGTTGCCGGGGCCGGGCCTGGATGGAGCCAGTCTGGTCAATCTGATTGATACGTATAAAGTATCTGTGGCTTTAGGTGTTCCAACGATCTGGCAAGGGCTGATTGCGGCTGCCCAGCAAAGTGGTTCAAAACTGGAAAGCCTGAAACGGAATGTGGTCGGTGGTTCTGCCTGTCCACCGGCTATGCTGAAAACCTTTAAAGAGCAGTTTAACTGTGAAACCATTCATGCTTGGGGGATGACTGAAACCAGTCCACTTGGTAGTGCCAATCAGCTAAAAACCAAACATCTTGATCTAGCGGATGAAGAAAAAATGCAGATTCGCTTGTCTCAAGGTCGTCCACCGTTTGGCGTTGATTTACGCTTAACCGATGAAGAAAAAGGAACTCAGGAAATTGCCCGCGACGGTGAAACCATAGGTAATCTGCAAATTAAAGGGCACTGGATCATTGATCATTATTTTGGTAAAGAAGAATCTGCGCTCACAGCAGATGGCTGGTTTGATACCGGAGATATTGCTACCTTAAATGAAGATGGATTTATGAAGCTGTGTGACCGTTCCAAAGATCTGATCAAGTCAGGCGGTGAATGGATCTCTTCAGTCGATCTTGAAAATATGGCGATGGGACATCCTGAAATTGCCATGGCTGCCGTGATTGCGGCACAGCATCCTAAATGGGATGAGCGTCCCGTTCTGATTGCGATTAAAAAGCCGGGCAGCCAGCTAAGTGAAACTGATCTGCTGGAATATTATGCGGACAAGGTAGCCAAATGGCAGATTCCAGACCGAGTCGTATTTGTTGATGCGATCCCACTCAGTGGTACGGGTAAAATGCTGAAAAAAGATCTGCGTGAATTATATGGTGCTATTCTTCTGGAGCAAGTAGCAGGTTAAAGCGCCATTTAATCTTTAAATCCCAACATGAAGTCAAAAAACTGATCTCTATGAGAGGTCAGTTTTTTTATGTATAGGCTAAGCAGCATTGTCGGTTTAAAAATGCTTTTTCTCAATCCATATAGCCTTGATCGCTACTTTTAGACGATATTGTCCGACAAAAAGTCATATTATATGGCTTAGGAACATAATTTGACCTGTATTGACATGGTCTGAATGTGAGAATTCTTTATCCTGAGCAATATAATAATTAGACAGTTGTACATTAATGGAACTGTCTGCGGATAAGGGGATAAAAATGACAAGCATGCCAACCTATCAGCCGCATTGGATCCGGGAAGATTTCATTGATTTTATTGGTGAAAAAATCCATCCAACCTGGGCAATCAAAAAAGTTAAGGCTGCCGTTATGGGTATTCAAGCCATCAGCCCTGACTTTTTCAAGATTCACTTACGTCCAAATCATAATTTTAAAGCCAAGTCATTTCAGGCCGGCCAGAATATTGCAGTGACTGTTAGACTCGATGGCGTACGTCATCAGCGACATTATTCTGTGGTCACTGTATTGAAAAATGGTGATCTGATCATTGCGGTTAAACAGCAGGGCAAAGTGTCACGTGCCTTAAGCCTGATGCAAATTGGTGCCGTGATCGAAATATCACAGCCGCAAGGCGAGTTCACATTGCAAAAATCCACCCAGCCGATCTTATTCCTGACTTCAGGCAGTGGTATTACCGCAATTTATTCCTTGCTGCAAAAGGCAGTCATTCAGTCTCTGGAACAGATCGACCTGATTTATTTCACTCGTGATGATGCCTTTCATGCTGAACTGAAAACCCTGGCTCTCATGCATCCAAACTTGAAATATCACCATTTCAATACCTTGGAACACCATCAGCATCTGACTCAGAGCCTATTGCAAAAGCTGGTGCCAGACTTTGCAGAACGAAAAATTTATGCCTGTGGCTCTAGCGGGATGATGAAAGCTGCACTTCGAATCGTTGATAAACTGGATTTGAAATCCAATTTTCATTCGGAATATTTTCAGATTGTGGTCGATGAGAAAATTAAAGCGCAGCCAGTACAGTTTTTAAGATCGCAGCAGGAATTTCAGGCACAGTCCAATTTACTGGAAAGTGCCGAAAAATCAGGCTTGCGACCAGCACATGGCTGCCGGATGGGCATCTGCAATACCTGTTCTTGTACCAAAGTCAGGGGTTCGGTACGAAATGCCCTGACTGGTGAAATTGATCATGGTAATAATACCCAGATCAAACTGTGCATTTCTCAGGCAGTCAGTCCTGTGGTGATTAATTTATAAACTATTGATAAGCCATTAATTAAACTATAAGAAGGTGCTCCCATGAATATGCAAATTGATTTTAAACGACACAGTAAGTCGCAATTTCTCAGTCCTGAACAGATTGAGGAGTTTGGTGCTAAAGTCGATGCGATCCGCCGCGAGGTCATGGACGATCTGGGTGAAAAAGACGCCAATTATATTTATAAAATCCGTAATTTTGTCCGTTATAGCGAAATTGCATCCCGAGGCATGTTGATGTTTGCTGGCTGGTTGCCACCGGTTTGGCTGGCAGGGACAGGGCTGCTTGGCATCTCCAAAATTGTGGAAAATATGGAGCTGGGACATAATGTCATGCACGGTCAGTTCGACTGGATGAATGATCCGACCCTGAACGGAACCACCTATGACTGGGATACGATTTCCACAGGAGATGACTGGAAATATACCCATAACTATATTCATCATACCTATACCAATATTGTCGGGATGGATCATGATGTCGGTTATGGCCTGATTCGGGTCAGTGAATCCCAAAAATGGGAACCACGTTTCCTGTTGAATATTCCACTGGGCATGCAGTTAATGGTGTTTTTTGAATGGTATGTCGGCCTGCAACGCTTGCATCTGGAAGATGTGATTGCCTATAAAACCAAAATCTGGAAAGAAGTTTGGAAAGAAGCGGCTCCACTGCGTCAAAAAATGCGCCGTCAGGTGTTAAAAGATTATGTATTTTTTCCAGTGATTGCTGGCCCGAATGCCATTCCTGTGTTTGCCGGAAATGCTGTAGCCAATGTAATTCGTAGTCTGTGGGCGTCTGCGGTGATTTTTAATGGTCATTTTACGGAAGATGCTGAAACTTTTGAGATGGACAATACCGACAATGAAACCCGTGCTGAGTGGTATTTACGCCAGGTTCGTGGTTCGAGTAATTTTACCGGGACGGACTGGCTGCATATTTTGAGTGGTAATTTGAGCCATCAGATTGAACATCATCTATTTCCGGACATGCCAGCCAATCGCTATGCGCAGGTGGCGCCGAAAGTAAAAGCGCTGTGTGCTGAATATGGCATTCATTATAATGAAGCGAGCTTTATAAAACAGTTTTCTACTGTTTGGGTGCGTCTGGCCAAATGTTCATTGCCGAATCACTGGACTGCACAGATTATTGAAAAAACCCACTCTGCTAAATCTGCATTGAGCTACTTTAAATCCAAAATCATGCCCTAATTTTTAATGTGTGGTATTCACCCGTTTGCTACGCCTCAATAGATTTACATGGTCTATTGAGGCCTTTTTTGCTTTTTTGTCGTTTTAGTAGAAATTGAATCATCCATTTTTATGAATGAAGTATGGAGAGATATTTCAAAAAAATCACCAAAGAAAAACAGATACGGTACTGCTGAAACGCTTTGCCTACAACAACCTGCTTAAGCTCTAGAGGGTTGTCCCTATAATGGCCGCGTTGTCACAATCAAGGTCTCAGTTTTGAAATATCTTCAATTTTTTTCAGGCATCTCATTATTACTGCTTTTAACTGCTTGTAACACCACTGAAGCACCCGCACCAGATTATCAGGGCAATTGGAAAAACACCGTGGAAAATCCAAAACTTGAAAATATTCTGGTTATTTCTAAAAATGGTGAAAATTATCTGATTACCAATACGATCAAAGATAAGGAAACCGGTAAAACCGAGAAAAAGAATCCAATGCCCGCTGCAGTGAACGAAAATGGCATGCTTCAGTTGAATGCAGGTGCAGGTATGGTCGATTTCGCAATCGATGAGAAAACCGGAAATCTGGTCGGTTCAGGCTCAATCTATAAAAAAGCCAAATAGTCAGCGAGAATTTTACGCACAAGATAAAATCAAAGATGTCATGTGAAAGGACAGAGCATGACATCTTTTTTTAGGAATGCTTTATGGAACGAAACTTAATAATTCAGCAAAATCTTCGACATAATAATTTGCTTTGGCTTTGATCAAATCTATTTCATGAGCGGAGTGCTGGTCATAAATTGCCACTACCTCGATGCCCGCATGATTTGCTGCTTCTACACCGACTAGAGAGTCTTCAATAATTAGACATTCCTCAGGTCGAAGGTTAAAGGCTTGCAAAACATTCAGATAAACTTCGGGATGAGGTTTAATGTTCTGGACATTTTCACGGGTGAGAATCAAGGAAAAGTCCTCATCAAAGCTGATTTTAGAGTTAATATTTCGATTGTTATCCTGATAGCGCTGTACATTGAATAAACTGGTGGTGGTGGTCAAAGCCAGTGATATCTGTTGCTGTTTTAAAGCCTGAATCAGGAGGTCTGCCTGAGGTTTTAACTCGACGATATAATCAAGAAAATGTCGGGAAATACTATAACGACGATTTTTTACTTCTTCTTTAGCTGGTTCAAAACCGTATTGTTCTTTTAAAAATCCACAATATTCCAGATAAGGATCTGACATATGTCTCAAGGCGGTAAGTTGAAGATCGCGCTGTTGCTGAATCTGAATCTCATGTAAATCGACTTTTCTGTTGGAGAGCTCATCAATCAGGGCTGCATCTACCTGATTCCAGATGCCTACAGAATCAATCAACGTACCATCTAGATCAAAACAGACCAGCTTTTTATCCTGAAACATATAAGATTTCTCTGTATTTTTACCATTTATTCGGTGGGGCTGAGTATATCGCATACGATTTAAATGTTTAACTGACCTGAGCAAACCGGGCTGGAAATTTTACGCTAAGGGACTTTTTAATGGATTTATTCACCTGTTAAAAGTATTTATTTACGGAAAATTACAGCGAGTTTAATCCTGAAAATAGTGGCAAAGTGTTATATTTTAATCTGACCATAAATGAACTTATGCGGATGAAAGACCTGTCCGAATGATGAGAAAGTTAAAGGAAATGTATTTCTGTGTTTGAACTTGACTGTAAATTGCTCAGTATTTTTTATTATGTCTATAAATTTAAAAACGTATCTCAGGCAGCCGATCATTTAGATATGAGCCAGCCAGCGGTGAGCAATCTGCTGAATAAAATTCGCCAGCATTATGGTGATCCTTTATTTTTACGTATTGGCAATGAAATGCTGCCGACAGACCTGTCCAAACAGCTCTTTCCCTTGGTCAGCGAAGCACTGAGCAAAGTTGAAGCCATTAATAACTTTACTATCAATTTTGATCAGGTCACTTCACAGCAGCGCTTTACACTGGCGATGACTGATGTATCGCATCTGGTACTGTTGCCAAAAATTTCACAGTATCTGAAGCAGCATGCCTCCCATATCCGTCTGAATGTGCGTCCGATTACCTCGGAAACCAGTTATCAAATGGCCAATGGTGAGATTGATCTGGCTTTGGGCTTCTTGCCAAATCTGGAGAATGGCTTTTATCAGCAGAAACTGTTTGAACAATATTATGTGGTGATCGCGGCGAAGGACCATCCGCGGCTCACGGATGACAGCATCACGACCGAAGAGTATTTACATGAAACCCATATCGATATTGATGCCGGGATGGGGCATTACCATATTGAAAATGAATTGCTGAATCTGGAACTTAAGCGTGACATTCTAATGCGTCTGCCAAGTTATCTGGGAGTCGGACTGGTAGTGCAGGAAACCGATGCGATTGCGACTGTGCCTTATTATTTGAGTGAAGTCCTGTTATCACGTGGCAATCTCAAGATCTTTAATGCGCCAATTGCGTTCCCGACCTATTCCGTAAAGCAATACTGGCATATGTCCTGTCATCATAAAACCAGCCATCAATGGTTACGCAATATGCTGCATGAGATTTTAAGTAAATAAGCTTGCAGCATAGAAGGCTTGATTTAATCTTCATCTCTAGATTTTAAACTCCCGGTTCAAGCCGGGATTTTTTTATTTTGGTACATCTTGATGCCTTTTTCAGAGCCTTGCACCTGAAGTGATCAGTTCCATCTCAAAAAAAAGTATTACGAATATAAAAAATAGTATTACCAGTTTGGCACGTCCTTTGCATCTATCTACTCAATCATAAAGTGATCTAGGGTTCCGATACATGAAGATTCATGTAGGTCTGCGACCGAGAGTTCACGGCTTAAGTTTCAAGCTCAAGCTACACGGAGGGATAAAAGCCCGGGAGGTAAACCGTACAAGATTGGGATGGATGCATATGAGCACAACTACTTATCACGAAGATCAAGTCCTCTGGACTGAACGTTTACAGGGTGGACACCACTGGTCAGCACGCATCCAGCGTGGCGCAGTTTTACAACTTAAATCTTTAGGCGCAAATGCCAATGTTTCACTGTTTTGTGTGAATAGCGAAGATAAGCTTGAAGCCTATAACATGCCAGACAGCTTAAAAGGTCAACACAGCGCATTTTTAAGTACAGGGCACATTTTGGCGTCAGATTTGGGTCGTGCGATGGTGTCAATTGTGAAAGATGATCATGGTTGGAACGATGCCTTTTGTGCACCAAGTACCGCACCGCAAATTGAAGCACAGTTTGGCACGAAGACCTTCCAGGATGCCCGTAATGACATGTACCGCAACGGCAAAGACAGTTTGCTTTTAGAGATGACCAAATTTGGTTTATCCGCAACTGATCTTAGTAGTAGCTTAAACCTATTTTCAAAAGTTGCACCGGATGACAACGGCAACTTGTCTTATGTCGTATCTGATAATACCGATCAAGTGATTGAACTACGCTTTGAAATGGATTGTTTGGTGTTTTTATCCAGCGCACCACATGCACTCGACAATTCTAATGAATATGCACCAGCCGATATTCAGCTCTCACTCTTTAAAGCACTGCCTTTAGGCGACACCGATGTCTGCCGTGACTCATGCCCGCAAAATCAGCGTGCGTTTCAAAATAATAACCGCTACTACGCTTTAACTGCTTAAGGGGAATGATCATGACTGCACTCGTAAATCTAGAAAAATCAGTACTTAGCGAAGTTTGTCCTGCCGGTGAAGCATGGATGTGTGAAGTCAAAAAAGGCCAGTATTTCCGTATTGTTGATCTTGAAGGCAACCAAGCGGTGGATACTTTATTTATTTCCGCTTCAAACCCAGAAGAGCGTTATAGCGCAACTGATACTTTGGCGATGAATCGTCAAATTTATTTAGAGAAAGGCACAAGCTTATATACCAACTTTGGTAATAAAATCGCCACCATTCATGATGATAACTGTGGTCGTCACGACACTTTAGGCGGTGCATGTTCATGTGAAAGTAACACAGTCCGTTATGCGCATGATAAATACCCAATGCACAGTTGCCGTAACAATTTCATGATTGCGTTGTCACAACATCCGATTGCTAAAAAGCATGGCTTAAATGTACGCCACATTGGTCCAAATATTAACTTCTTTATGAATGTGCCTGTGACTTCAGATGGACACCTGAAATTTGATGACGGTATTTCTGCACCGGGAAAATACGTGGAAATTAAAGCCGAGATGGATTTAATCGTGCTGATCTCCAATTGCCCGCAACTGAATAACCCATGTAATGCCTATAACCCAACTAAAATTCAATTGATCATCCGTGAAGGCGAGGAGTAAGCCATGTTTAATAAAGTTCTCATCGCCAACCGTGGTGCAATTGCCTATCGTGTGATTCGTACATTAAAAAAACTCGGCATTCAATCTGTTGCGGTCTACTCAGAAGCCGACCGTGATTCACTGCATGTGACCTTAGCGGATGAAGCGGTATTTATTGGGGACGCACCTGCGAGCCAAAGCTATCTCAATGTCGATCAAATCTTAGAAGTGGCAAAACAAACCGGGGCAGAAGCCATTCATCCGGGCTATGGTTTCCTGTCTGAAAATGCCGAATTCTGTAATCTGTGTGAAGCGCAAGGCATTGTGTTCTTAGGGCCAAATGCCGAGCAAATGAAAGCTTTTGGTCTCAAACATACTGCACGTGAATTAGCAATTCAAGCCAATGTACCATTACTTCCGGGCAGTCAGTTGTTGGCAGACGAAGCCGAAGCACTGCTTGAAGCGGAACGTATTGGCTATCCTGTCATGCTGAAAAGTACCGCAGGCGGTGGTGGTATCGGCATGCGTTTGGTGTGGAATGCGGAAGAGCTGAAAGATGCTTACACAACCGTGTCCTATTTAGCACAAGCCAACTTTAAAGATGCAGGTTTATATCTCGAGAAATTTGTACAAAATGCCCGTCATATCGAAGTACAAATCTTTGGTGATGGCAATGGATTAATCTTAGCACTCGGTGAGCGTGATTGTTCGGTACAACGTCGTAACCAAAAAGTCATTGAGGAAACGCCTGCACCACATCTGAATGATGAACAACGTGCTTATATCCAAAATGTCGCGATTCAATTGATGCAGTCGGTGAACTACCGCTCGGCAGGAACCGTTGAATTTGTGATGGATACTGATACACAAGAGTTCTATTTCTTGGAAGTGAATACCCGTCTACAAGTGGAACATGGCGTCACTGAACAAGTATTTGGTGTCGATCTTGTTGAATGGATGGTGACTTTAGGCAGTGGTGATTGGGTTGCACCGACATCAAAACTTGAGTCTCAAGGTCATTCGATTCAAGTTCGTCTCTATGCCGAAGATCCAATCAAAAACTTTCAGCCAAGTGCAGGGCTTTTAACGCATGTTGAGTTTGATGCCAATGTGCGTAATGAAACATGGGTAGAAACAGGTTCAAACGTGTCATCTTTCTATGACCCGATGATTGCCAAAATCATTGTGACAAGTGAGACCCGTGAATCGGCAATCCAAGCCATGACCGATACATTGGCTAAAACCCAAGTGGCGGGCATTGAAACCAACCTTGAATATCTACAAAACATTATCGACTGCAATGTCTTTAAAGCCGGTACGCAAACCACACGTTTTTTAAATACCTTTGAGTGGAAAACTCAAAAAATTGAAGTCCTGCAAGCCGGTATACAAACCGCCGTGCAAGATGTGACAGGACGTTTAGGTTATTGGGATGTTGGTGTTCCGCCATCAGGTGCGATTGATCCGCTGTCTTTAAATGTCGCAAACCAATTGTTGGGCAATGCACCGAATACCGCAGGGCTAGAATGTACACTCCAAGGACCAAGTTTAAAATTCCATTGCGATAGCCAAATTGTCTTGGCAGGTGGCGATATGCCATCGACGTTGGATGGTGTTGTTGTCCCAATGTGGCAAACCGTTAATGTGCGTAAAGGTCAGGTGTTGAAATGTGGCAAGATCGCCACAGGTTGCCGTACCTATATCGGCATTAAAGGCGGTCTGAATGTCCCTGAATATTTAGGCTCACAAGCGACCTTTACACTTGGTCAGTTTGGCGGTCATGCAGGGCGTAACTTACTGATTGGCGATATGCTTCCAATCACAGCATTTACATCCGATGAAGTGAAATCATTAAGTGATGATCAAATCCCGACATTCTCAAACACTTGGGAAATTGCGGTGATGTACGGTCCACATGGCGCACCTGATTTCTTTACCAAAAACGACATTGATACCTTCTTTGCCAACGAGTTTGAAATTCACTTTAACTCAAGCCGTACCGGTATCCGTTTGATTGGTCCAAAACCTGAATGGGCACGTCAAGACGGTGGTGAAGCGGGTCTGCATCCATCCAATATTCATGACAATGCCTATGCGATTGGGGCGATTGATTTCACTGGGGATATGCCAATTATCTTGGGGCCAGATGGTCCAAGCCTCGGTGGTTTTGTCTGTCCTGCGGTGGTGATCAATTCTGAACTGTGGAAATTAGGGCAGTTGAAAGCAGGCGATAAAGTCAAATTTGTGCCTGTGAGTTACCATCAAGCAAAATTGCTCAATGAAAAATATCATGCACAATTGGTATTAACAGATACGCAAATAGTCACTTTTGATGAATCGTTCTATCCTGAAATCCGCACCTTAAAATCTGCCATTTTAGATACTTTAAAAGGTCAAAATGGTACGCCTGACGTGGTGTATCGTCCTGCCGGCAATAACTATATGCTGGTGGAATATGGCGAGCTGGTTTTAGATTTAAACCTGCGTTTCCGTATTCATGCCTTGATGCAATGGGTCAAAGATCAAAATATTCAAGGCATTATCGATCTGACTCCGGGTATTCGTTCACTGCAAATCCATTTTGATTCGACCCAGCTCGATCAGATTGATTTATTGCGTATGCTTCAAGTCGCTGAAGAACAACTGCCTGATGTGACCGAGATGCAAGTGCCATCACGTACCGTGTATTTACCGCTTGCGTGGGAAGATTCACAAACCCAACTTGCTACTGAGCGTTATATGCAAACCGTGCGCCCTGATGCACCGTGGTGTCCGGACAATATCGAATTTATCCGTCGTATTAATGGTTTAAAAGACAAACAAGCTGTAAAAGATGTGGTCTATAACGCCAGTTATTTGGTCATGGGCTTGGGCGATGTGTATTTGGGTGCGCCTGTGGCAACACCGCTTGATCCACGTCAGCGTTTAGTCACCACCAAATACAACCCTGCACGTACTTGGACGCCTGAAAATGCGGTGGGTATTGGTGGTGCATATATGTGTGTCTACGGCATGGAAGGTCCGGGCGGTTATCAGTTTGTCGGTCGTACTTCGCAAATGTGGTCACGCTACCGTAAAAACCCTGATTTTGAACAAGGTATGCCGTGGTTATTACGTTTCTTTGACCAAATTAAGTTTTATGAAGTGTCTGAAGCTGAACTGATGCAAATGCGTGAGGACTTTAAAGCTGGTCGTTTAAAACTTCGCATTGAAGATGGTGTACTGAACCTCAAAGAATACAATGACTTCTTAACCGAAAATCAAGCATCCATTTCTGCCTTTAAAGCGGTGCAACAAGCCAACTTTGATGCTGAACGTAAGCGTTGGCATGAAGCAGGGCTTGCAGAATATGTTTCTGAAAGTCTGGATACTGTGGATCATGGCGAAGATGTTGAAGTCCCTGAAGGTGGTTGTGCGGTGGAATCGCATATGCCAGGTTCAATTTGGAAAATTGAATGTCAGTCGGGTGATATTGTGGAAGAAGGTGCAACGCTTGCGGTGATTGAAGCGATGAAAATTGAGATTCCAATTATTGCGCCTGAGCGTATGCGAGTCGATGCGATTACCATTGAAAAAGGGCAAACGGTGAAAACGGGGCAGGTGTTGTTTACGTTGGCGCCGGTGGCTTAAAGAATCCTCCCTAACCCTCCTTTTGCAAAGGAGGGAATTTCCCCCTCTTTATTAAAGAGGGGTTAGGGGAGATTTAAGAATTACATTTTTGAATATGTTTGAAAATTCGTTCACACAACGCTTTAGCTTTGGGTGTAAGTTCCCAATTATCATTTTCATCGAAATCTTTGATGATTTCTCGGCAAAACTTTAATTTATCTTTGATAGTACCAACACCATTACCATCTGCAAAAGCTGTCTTAGTTGTAGAAGATGAAGGCTTTTTAATTATTTCATCAATTAAACGGCCAATACCATATTGGCTATTGTCGAAATAATTTTCGTCAGTGATATTGTCTATCAAAGAAATATCATAACTTTGTTTTACATTTTTTAGCCGATGAAACTTCGCTTTTGCAACTCTTATGATTGAGTCTTTTGGTAAAGTGTTTTCTGTCTCTTTACACTCTAAAATGATTAGATTTTCTCTATTTAATTCTTTTCTTAAAAATTTTATTTTTTCAGAGTTTTTTTGTATGTCACCATTTGCAATTAGTAGCATTTCACTTGCAACAGCAGTCGCGCTTTGACCTCGATCTTGTTTTAAAAATTCGATTCTTTCTTCTCTTGTTTTGGGATAATCATCATCAAATGACCAATGAGATAAATTACTTCCTGCATACTCTACAAATGTGTAGTGATAATTCGGCATAAAGCGACGGTACTTTTTATAGAGTTCTTTATTCGATTTCTCTAATTCAGCTAAATATTTTTCCATATATTTAGTGATATATAAGCGATCTGTAATGCCTTCAACCCAAATGGTGCAATTGGCTAAATATACAGAAGAAGGTCTTACACCTACTGAGGCAAGTAAGTCACGATCACGGTCACAATGATAAATTTTAAAATCAAATTTAGTAGGGTCTTCTTCTTTAGGCTGTTTTATAAACTTCTGAATCATGACTTGGTCAGACTCATCCGCCATATCAAGTAAATGGTTGGAATGAGTTGTAAAGAAATAATAATGAGGTGTTTCGTTTAGGTAGAAGTTCATCAGTTGACGAACCATACCTGCGTGCATATGTAGTTCAGGCTCTTCTATGAAGAAAGCATGTATTTCTTCTTTTTTAATAAATGCTTCGTATGTCAAAATGATTGCTTGCTGAAGACCATCGCCTAATCTATGAATTGGAAACTGATCATCTTCTCCAATTTTAATATGTACAACATCATTGACATGACCGTTATCATCTTTACCTATGAATGGAATGAGCGTGATGGGTTCATTGTCAAAAAAATACTGACTTAATTTTTCTTCATAATTTTTTATTAACTCACGCTGTTTTGGTTTACCTAACAAGTGAATTTGAAGTTCATGGTATAAGCATTCACCTGTAATAATATTTTTAGAATCAAATTTGTCTTTATTTGGGAAATAATCTTTTTGAGCACGTTCGATATATGGCTGTTTATTTTCTATTTCAGTGACAGGGCGCATACCTCTTAAAATAGGGATGTAGAATTTCATATTTGAAAATATTTTATGAATATTAGTTGTTTCTTGATGAAATAAATCTAATGCTATATCAATATTGTTATTTGAATATATTTGATTTAATAATCCATTTTCATATAAGGAATGCATTACAGACTTAAATGCAAGAGAAGCGGTAGTATAGCTTTGCACAGTGAGAGTATCGTTCATAAGATTAATAAATTCTTCATAACGGGGATCAAATTTATTTGAGACTATTTTTTTATGGAAAGATTTTAATTTTCTAAATTGAGTAGAATTATACAAATATTGACCACCTCTCATTTTAAATAATGTACGTAGAAATTTACTTTTACCCGCATTATTTTTACCAATAAAAAAATTCAGTCTTTTTATTTCAATAATTTCATCGTATTCAATATCATTATTAGAACTGTAATTTTCTAAATTTTCGGCCCAATAATATAATTTTTCTGTCATAAAAATGCCCCCAAATATGGGAGCTAATTTAGCAGTAATTCATCACTTTTCAAATGAGTTATAAAATAGTGATTGATCAAATCTAGTTGGTCTTTATTTTAGAAGAATAACACTTAGATAGATAACGGTCTGAATCACTCAGCCACACTTTGATGCACACTCGAACCCCAATGGTGCAAAATGGCATATTTTTTAGGCATTCTTAAAAAATAAATCATTCTTGTTTTGCCTCTTTTTACGTATGTAATTAATTTCCCACGCATTCTGCTTAAATTTATTCTATTTGTATATTGTGGCACGCTTAATGCATTTATTTATATACAACATAAATAGAGGAGAGCAATACACTTGATCACTCATAATCACAAACATCGGTTAACCATTCATGTATAAAAAGAATAGCAAGGACATGAGCAATCAAAATGGAATAAACCGGTGAAATACAAAACTTACTTTTGCTTTAGAACAAGCCCCATTTCAATGTTATGGGGCTTTTTTTCGCCCTTTTAAGCAAGTTTATTTACCTCATCCAAATAACTAAAAATTGGCACGCTTTCTGCATTTTCCTAAGTAATACGAAATTCTGGTTTTGTAATATCCCTAGGAGATGCACATGAACAATCCGACATCAAATAAAAAAATGCATCCATGGCTTCACTTTCTGGTTGAGCTGCTCAGCGTACGTGCAGGCTTTCACATTAAACAGTCTTCCCAATATCAACCCAAGGATCAACATCGTGCCTAAACAAAAATTGGCACGGATCAGTATTACCGTGCCAGAAACAACGCTACATGCGATGGATCAAAAAATTGTCGAGCAGCACTATGAAAGCCGCTCGCAGGCCATTGTCGACATGATTAACCGTCACCTGATTGATGATCTGGTGATTCGCGATGAAGTCATGGTTGGCACGCTTACCTTGCTCTATGACGTCAGCTTGAAACCGCTGCGCAGTCAGCTGGTCGATCTGCAGCAGCAGTATCTGGCACAAGTGATCAATTCGCTTCATATCCAGCTGGATGATGAAAAAATTCTGCAAGTCATGCTGATGCAGGGCGCGAGCAGTGATCTGAAAGAAATTAGCGAACAATTTATTGCACTGAAAGGCGTGATTAAAGGGCATCTCGAACTGATGGATGCCGTCATGCCACCCATTCCACAAAATACCGAACACACTTAAGGAGAACAGCTGTGCACAACTTATGGACTGTACAGGACTGGCAACACGCCTACCAGAATAACAATATCCAGCTTAGTGACCTGATTGAGTATGTTGCCGGATTGAATAATGACGATCATGCCTGGATTTCAATTGCAACAGCAGCACAATTACAGGCACAAATTGATGCATTGACTGGTGCAGATATTGAAAGCTTGCCACTTTATGGGGTGCCATTTGCAGTCAAGGACAATATTGATGTTGCAGGGTTCTATACCACAGCAGCATGTAAAGAGGTAGCTTATCTGGCAACTTCCGATGCAACCGCAGTAGCCAAATTAAAAGCTGCCGGCGCGATTGTCGTGGGTAAAACCAATCTGGATCAGTTTGCGACGGGTCTGGTTGGTGTGCGCTCCCCATACGGCGCGGTAAAGAACAGCTTTAATCCTGAATATATCAGTGGCGGCTCGAGTTCGGGTTCCAGTGTAGTCGTCGCAAACGGATTAGTGCCATTTTCACTGGGTACAGATACTGCAGGTTCAGGACGTGTACCGGCAGGGCATAATAACATTGTCGGACTCAAACCGACCAAAGGCTGGTTCTCGACTACCGGCCTGATTCCGGCTTGCCGCACCATCGATGTGATTTCGATTTTTGCATTAACGGTGGATAATGCCTGGCAGGTAGCGCAAGTCATGCAGGGCTATGATGCCAGCGATGAGTATTCCAGAACGCATCCTCAAAATGTTCCTAGCCAATTTTCAAAAGGGAAAATTGCCATTCCAGATACACTGGAATTTTATGGCGATGCTGAAACTGAAAAAGCATTCCAGCTGGCGATCGCACGTGTACAAAGCTTGGGTTATACGGTTGAGCCGATTGATTTTGCTCCATTTCAACAACTGGCAGCAGCCTTGTATAACCGCTCTTGGGTAGCTGAACGTACCAGTGCCGTGGAAAAAATGGTGCAACGCGAGCAGACCCATCCGGTAATTGGCCAGATTATTGCGCAGGCAGACCGGTTCAGTGCGGTCGATGCCATGCAGGATGAATATGAACGCGCCCGCCTGAGCCGTGTTATTCAAAATACACTGGCAGATTATGATGCCTTGATGGTGCCTACTGCACCCACCATTTACCGCATTGCAGATGTAGAAGCGGATCCCCTGGTGAAAAACAGCCATATGGGCGCTTATACCAATTTTGTCAATTTTGCCGATCTGTCGGCTTTGGCGTTACCAAATGCGATTCGTGCCGATGGTTTGCCAACGGGCGTGACCTTTATTGCGCCAGCCTGGATGGATGAAGCACTGGCCAAATTCGGGCAAAAATGGCAGCAAGCAAGCCAGTTAAAGTTGGGCACATCTGAACTTAGCTATGAAAAAATAACTGAAATCTCATCGGGTCACAGCGTCAAACTGGCTGTCGTCGGTGCACATCTGACCGGTATGCCACTGAATTTTCAGCTGACCACACGTGGTGGCACCCTGATCAAGCAGACCCGGACTGCTTCACATTACAAACTCTATGCTTTAAAAAATACCACACCGCCAAAGCCTGGCCTGCAATACAACGCCAAAGGCTTTTCAATTGAAGTAGAGGTCTGGGACATTCCGCGTGCACTGTTCGGGGACATTGTTGCAGAAGTTCCGGCACCTTTGGGGATCGGTAATGTTCAGCTGATCGATGGCACATGGGTAAAAGGCTTTATCTGTGAAGGCTATGCACTTGAGAATGCTACAGATATCAGTCATTTCGGTGGTTGGCGCGAATTTATGAAATCTAAACAACTTTCAAATACCAAATTTAAATGTGAATGCATAGGGGAAGTCGCAAAATGATCAAAAAAGCACTGATGTCCGTTTCCGTACTGTCTGCAATCCTTTTTAGTGGCTGTGACAATACTGCTAAAGTACCTGAACCAAGTGCCAAGGCAGAAGGACGTGTGACGACTCAGCCCATCCGGATTGGTTATAGTGACTGGCCGGGATTTGTGGCCTGGCAGGTGGCGATTGAAAAAGGCTGGCTGGAAGATGCCGGAGTTAATGCCGATTTTAAATGGTTTGACTATTCTGCTTCACTCTCTGCATTCGCAGCGAATCAGCTGGATGCTGTACTGGTCACCAATGGTGATAATCTGGTCACTGGCTCTGGCGGCACCAAGGGTGTGATGATCATGGCGACTGATTATTCAGCTGGAAATGACGTGATTATTGCCAAGAATGGCATTAATTCGATTCAGGATCTGCGCGGTAAAACAGTTGCGACTGAAAAAGGCCTGGTCGATCACTTGTTACTGTCCACTGCACTAGAGGATGCCAAGGTTAAACTGAATGAAGTTAAACTGGTCAATACCATGACCAATGAATTGCCACAGGTTTTTGCCACTCCCGATATTGATGCGATTGCGGTATGGCAGCCAGTGGCGAATCAGGCTTTATCCGCGGTGGCCGGTTCCAAGATTATTTTCACCTCTAAAGACAAGCCGGGATTAATTTACGATACCTTGACCGTGAATCCAGCCCATCTGGAAGCCAATAAAGATCAATGGAAAAAGGTCATTCAGGTTTGGGATAAAACCGTTAAATATATCAATGACCCGGCAACACGTGCAGATGCTGTAGAAATCATGTCGAAACGTGTCGGTGTTGATGCCAAGGCCTATATGCAATTTGTAGATGGTACCCACTTGCTGGATCTGGAAGCCAACAAGAAAGTCTTTACCAAAGATGATGGTTTCGATTCGATCTATGGTTCAAGCTATCACGTCAACAAGTTCAACGTTACTAATGGCATTTATAGCACTGAAATGAATGTGGATAGTGTGATTGTTCCAACGCTGGTACAAGAGCTGAAATAAAATCTGATTGAGTTCATAAAAAATCCCCGGTTTCGGGGATTTTTTTGTATATATCATTAGGGTTCTTTCATAAATCATTTTTTAATCATTAAAATGAACTTCCCCTCTCCTTGTAGGAGAGGGTTAGGGAGGGGTTATATCTAAGAAATATCCCTCATCCTAACCTTCTCCCAGAGGGAGAAGGAACTTTCAATATCCATTTAAATATGAATATAACAATCATTTTTTGATTTATGAAAAAGATCTATTAAAAAATATAAAAATTAAAGTTCAACACTTTTGGAAAAGACATTAATAAAAATAATTCCCACAATCATAAAAGACAGACCAATCAGTGCCGGAATATCCAGTTGCTGCTTGAACACCAGCAGCCCGACAGTAGAAATCAGAATAATGCCTGCACCAGACCAGATCGCATAAGCAATGCCCATTGGAATGGTTTTCATGGTCAGTGACAAGAAAAATAAGGCAACTGCATATCCTAAAATAGTGGCCAGCGAAGGCCAAAGTACACTAAAGCCATTGGATGCTTTCAATGCAGAAGTCGCGATCACTTCTGCAATGATGGCAATCGACAGATATAAAAAAGCCATATTTCTCCTTATAACACTCGTTCTGCATGATGCAGCAGGTGATCCTGTTCCGCGCTTATCCACTGTGCTGCTTCTGCAGTCGTAGTGGTCGTATGCTGAAAATCATATTCAGGTTGGTAGATATCAATCTCAAAAATCAGATCAATTGCACGGCTCTCAACTTCTACATGCTGGACCAGACGGGTTGCATCCAGAATTTCAAAATTGTCTAGCTCAAAGGCGTTGCCTGTTTCCGCGGTACGGGTGCTGTAGGTTTTACTGAAACCTTGAGTGCCAATAGAGACTTCAAAGCTTTGTAATAGATCAAATGAAGTAGTATCGGCTGACTGGATATCTAATACTGCAACCTGAGTTTGTACCTTTGGCAAACGCGTCAGGGCATAAGCAATATGATCACCACAAATAATCAGACCACCATCCATTTCCAGTGTCTGACCAGATTGAACATCAATCGCAGATTGCAGCCGCAGCCCTAAAAATAAACCGTGCTGTACCTGCTGGCGCCAGTCTTCCACATAGACATTACTTGGAGAAAATTCCAGAATGCAGTTGCCAATCGCATGCAACCTGGCTGGTTCCGGCCATTGCACATGATTCTGGTAATTGGCGTAGTCTTTCACTTCCCAGGACAATAGCTGGCTAGCGCTATCCCAAAGCGTATTGCCAATCCAGCCTTGGCATTCCTGGACAGCAGTTCCCGTCTGGCTTTTTAGACGAAGATCAATGGTAAAACTGCGCGACTGAAACCAGTACACAATGGTATTTTCATCAGTCAGGCCATTATAAAAACTGATACTTTTACGCCGGAAAGCACCGAATAAAAAGCCCGGAATAATCTCTGGCTGAGGGATAGTGGGCTTTAAAGTCTTAATCACTTCAAACAGATTCATGATGCTGTCTCCGCCTGTTCTTCAAGTCCAAAAGAAGAAAGTGGTACAGCATTTTTTAAGATCAGTTCACCGCTAGCAACGCGCTGTTTTAAATATTGAAAGGTCTGGGCGGTCTGATTAAACAGATGCTCACCCCCGATCAGGGCAGAATATTTGGAATTTTCAGTGGGAATAACCGGTTCAATCACGGTGTCATAATTGCAGGCGCAAAATAGCGGGAACGAATAACGTTCTTCCGAGACCTTTTTCACGCGGTGCTTGGTGGCGAGATATTTACCATTTGACAGAATTTCCATCATGTCACCGATATTCATCACCAGTGTGTTTTCAATCAGTGGAATGTCGATCCATTCGCCTGCTTTATTCAAAACCTGTAAGCCGGGTGCGGTGGGTAACAGCAGGGTAAAGCATTCGTAATCGGTATGTGCGCCAATGCCTTCGGCGTCTTTCACTTCCGGATTATAAGGATAATGAATCAAGCGTAGCTGACTTGGTGCATCAGTAATTTTGCTTTCAAAAAAGTCCTCACGAACGCCCAACGCCAGTGCAAAGGCAGAAAAAATCTGCCGGCTGATCTCACGCAGATGACTATAGTATTGGCTGACAATAGACTTGAAATCCGGATGGTCTGGCCATAAGGTGGGCCCAATTAAAGGACAGTCTTTTCTTACCCCCTGATAATCATAATTGACATCATAGGCTTCTTTTAAATCATAACTGTTGCCGGCAAACTGTTCTTCGCCAATCGGCACATAGCCACTATGGTTTTTTGATTTGCCAATATAGTGCTGCATTTTGGTGTCCAGATCCTGAGAAAAATAGGACTGGGCCATTTCAATCAGGGCTTTGGCGTAATCAGAATTAAACTGGCTACCTTGCAGATAAAGAAATCCGACTTCTTTACAGGCATGATCCAGAGCATGAGCAACCTCAATACGATCGGCTAAATCCGGACTTTGTAATTTTGAAATATCAACCAGTGGGAGTACATATTGCGCTTGCATGGCAATCACCTCTAATGTTGGTCGTCCAACACAGCGATTAAAACCTTCGGGTCGTCCCAAAGGCATTTTGGATAAGATTATTTATTGCTGCTGACCTTGGTCATACGCGGAATGACCGGCAGTTCTGCCAGTGCCGGATCCAGTTCATCTTCTTCAGCATGCACCAGATAATCGACACGTTGTCTTAACTGTTTAAATTCAGGACTAAGCATGACGTCTGGATGGCGTGGACGAGGTAGATCAACTTCGATAATTTCCTTGATTTCACCCGGATTGGCTTTCAGCGCCACAATACGGTCGGCCAGTAAAATGGCTTCATCCATATCGTGAGTCACAAAAATGATGGTGATGTCGATATTTTGCCAAAGATCCATCAGATGACGCTGCATTTTTTGCCGGGTATGCGGATCGAGTGCTCCAAAGGGTTCATCCATCAACAGGATCTTCGGTTCATTGACCAAAGCCCGGGCAATCGCGACACGCTGTTTCATCCCGCCAGACAGCTCATGCGGATACTGGTTTTCATACTTTTCCAGACCAATGATATTGATCCATTCACGTGCTTGTGCTTCTGCCGCTGCACTACTTTGGCCTTTCATGCGCGGACCAAACATGACATTTTCCTTGACGGTTTTCCATGGAAACAGGGTATAGCCCTGGAACACCATGCCACGCTCCGGACTTGGGCCGGTAATCGGCTGGCCATCCACCAGAATCTCACCACTGCTATAAGGATCCAGACCGGCGACGACACGGCTAAAGGTTGACTTGCCGCAACCAGAAGGCCCAATCACACAGATGAATTCACGCTTATGAATTTTCAAATTGAGTGTATTTAAAACCGTACGTTCAGTTTTGCCATGACTGAATTTTTGCGTCAGTTGCTTTGCTTCCAGAATCACCGGACGGCTATAAATTTTGTCAAAGTATTCGCGGGTATTAAATTCAGTGTTTTGCATCAGTTAGCTCCCGGTTTCCATTTAAATAAGCGTTGTCCCAGTTTCATTAAAATCACATCACACAGCAGACCAATCACCCCGATAATCAGGATCGCTGCAAAGACATTGGGAAAGTTCTGATAGCGGGCTTGCTGGGTAATGAACCAGGTAATTCCGGAGGTGCTGCCGATTAGTTCAGCCACGATCAGGTAAGTCCATGCCCAACCCAGCAGCACGCGCAGATTACGGTAAATTTCTGGCATGGCTGCTGGAATCACCACATGAAACAGACTTTTCAGTTTCGTTGTACCCAAAGTAAAACCGGCTTCAATCAGGCTGCGATCGACCAGACGAGTAGTATTAGCAATCAACAGAATCATCTGGAACAGGGTTCCAATCACAATAATGGCTATTTTAGGTGCATCATTGATTCCCAATATTGCAACGGCAAGTGCACCAAAAGCCGGAGCAGGCAAGTAACGGAAAAACTCGACAAAAGGTTCTGTTAACAGGGAAATTTTCTTGGAAAAACCACATAAAATTCCGAGTGGAATGCCAATCAGGCAAGAAATAAAGAATGCAGTAAAGACCAACTTGATACTGTGCCACAGGCTTTCATAAAACCAGGGTGCATTCGGTTGAACAGGAGGGGTGGTAAACGCGGTTACTAATGCAATTGCCACTTGATGCGGTGCTGGCAAATAGATGGGATTGACCAGGATGCCTTGAGGTGGGGCCAGACCCTGATCCACTGCGGATTGGGCAGCGGAAAAAAACACGTCTTTATCAATCCGGCTATTGACCTGTAAATAGCTCACACTACCGGGATTGGTAATCTCGACCTGTGGATGCCAGATAAATGGCAAATAGCTGACTGCACACCAGATCAGAATTGGTATTAAAAACGACCCCAAGCCAAACAGTAACTTATTTCTTTGACTGAGTTCACGCGCAACGTAACTCATAGTGTTGCCCCTCAATATTACAAATTTTATAAAACGTAATACTGAATAAGCAAAATGGATGCCATTTCATCCCAAATCCTGAAATGACTCTTAAAATGGCTTATTTTTATAGAAAAAATTAGCAGACAACTCTTAATCATATTCAAGAAGTTAGATCAGAATGCAAAGATTTTTAATCATTTTCTGGAAAATAGACTCAATAAAAAAGACCTGAAAAATCAGGCCTCTTTTTTCAGTAACATCATTTAGCCAATAATATCTGCATGCTGGTTTTGCAAGCTATAGATGCACTGCTGCGCAATCTGTTTTTTCTCGGCTGCGGTCATTTCAATATTTTCCCATTTCTGCATCTGCTGCAAGAGCCAGATAAAATCATCAACTTTCGGTTGGGCACTTTCCCCAACAAAATTCCGGATAATATTCTTGATCTTGTAAAAGTCATAGACATGCCGCTGGGCGGAACATTCAAACTGAATAATCTGATAATCGACTAACATATCCCAGACTTCGGAAAGATCAGGGCGCTGCTTTAAATCATCCTGCGCTTTTTGTACTGCCTTGACCACTGCCTCTACGGTAAATGGATGCTGTTCTGCCCATTCCTGGGTCATGGCCAAGACTTTATCGGCAACTTTTGGAATGACATTCTGGCTCGCCGCGACGATAAAACTATAGCCTTCAAGTTTGGCCTGAATATTCCAGGGTTCTCCCACGCAAAAGCCATCGAATACCTGTTTCGAGATTCCTTTTACCATGGAAGGCGGTGGAGACGTCATCAGCTGGATATTCTTGGCTAGTTGTGGATCAGTCAGTGCCAGCCATTCTTTTAAGCAGTAATGGTGAATCGAATATTTATACACATAGGCCAGATTGATGGGATGATTCTTTTGTAAAGCCTGTACCAGTTTCTTTGAGGTACTTTGTTCATCATCCTCAGGCTGGATACCGAGTTCATAACACAAATCCTGGCGCAGGCTAATAAAAGCCTGATTCACGCTCAGTACTAGAGGGGTTTGCAAAGCCACCTGTAACTGGTCTGTGCCCAGAGCGGCAGCGGGCAACATGGCGGACAGACAATGTGCAGCATCCAGAAAGCCATAGGCCAGACGGTCACGCAAACTTGACCAGGAGGCTTCACGGATTAAATTGATGGTTAATCCTTGCTCAGCAAAATACCCCTGTTTTTCGGCCCAGAGAATGGCAACACAATCAAGTAAAGGAATATAGCCAATATTGAGTTCAGTTTTTTCTAATGTGGACATATGCTTTTCCTTATTGGCCCAATAACAGCTTCTGTGCATCCAGTAAGCGTCTGGCCATTTCACCAATGGTAATCCGGTGACTCATGGCATTTTTACGCAATAAAGCAAAAGCTTGCTCTTCCGTTAATGCATGCAGCTGGATGAGCAATGCTTTGGCTTTATCGATATCTTTACGGTCAATCAGCTTGTCTTGGGTTTCTTTTAAATCGTTCAGCAGCTTTTTATGCTTGCGGAACTGTTCAATTGATATTTCCAGAATGCTTTCTAATTTGCTGGGATCAATACCATCGACAATATAAGCCGTGATCCCGGCATCAATCGCACTTTTGATGGTGTCTTTATTGGAGTTTTGGGTAAACAGTACGGTCGGTAGTTCATATTGACTGACACAGCTTTCAATAATATCCCGATGTGGATGATCCATATTTAGCAGAATCACATCTGCATGGATGCCTTTGACATGCACCATATTCAGATCATTCAGGATTAAACAGGCCACCACCTGAAAATCATGTAACAGCAGCGATTCCTGGATGAATTGGGCGCGCTCCAGATCATCATCAATAAGAGCAATTCGTAATTTAGACATGGAATATTTTCAAGTAAGGCCTAAGGAATATTCAAGTACGAATAATGCAAAAAACATGCCATGATATTGGTGCATCAAAGAGTTATTTTGAGTTCAATTTGGTGCAGGAGTTTGGCATCCATCATCAAAATAAAGCATTTCCTGCAATTTTCTGGCTGATATCAGTCATTGTGTTGCTAAAAAAGTTGGCATGCTTCCTGCATTTATCAAATTGTCAAAGATGACTTTCAATACGAATAACGGCCAACGATGCCCGTTCTGATCGTAGTTGCACTTTAAAAGGGTGCAACTGATATTTCGTTCAGCACAGGATAAATGACATGGTCAGTTGTTCAGCAATACAAAACGCACAAGCGTTTCAACCCTTCCTCCAGCATTACAAAGTGCTGGGTCGCGGTATTTACAACATATTCAATCAGCAGACATATCAATGCCTAGACGTGATATGTGGCTTTTTATCATCTTTAAAAAAACAATAGTTGGAGTGCAGATATGAAAATTCTCATGATTGGGCATGGCATGGTGGGGCATAAATTCATCGAATCTGTACTGGAACAGGCCGGTGATGACATTGAGCTGACCATTTTGGCAGAAGAGCCACATTTGGCTTATGATCGGGTACATTTAACTGAATATTTCAGCGGCAAGTCGGTGAAGGATCTGAGCCTATGCCGTAGTGATTTTGCCGATGCCTATGGCATTGATTTGCGACTGAATACCAAAGCAGTTGAAATTGATCAGCTTAATAAAACCGTCACCACCAGCCAGGGCGATGTGCTGAATTTTGACAAGTTGATTCTCGCTACTGGTTCTTATGCCTTTGTACCGCCGATCCCGGGCAATGACCGTCAAAACTGTTTTGTTTATCGCACCATTGAGGATCTGGATGCGATTCGCGCAGCCAGCCTGAATGCCAAAACTGGTGTAGTGATTGGCGGCGGCTTGCTAGGGCTGGAAGCAGCGAAAGCTCTGCGAGATCTGAATCTGGAAACCCATGTCGTAGAATTTGCTCCGCGCTTGATGGCGGTGCAGATTGATGATCTGGGCGGCCGAGTACTGCGCTCTAAAATTGAAGACCTGGGTGTCAAGGTACATACTCAAAAGGCCACATCAAGCATTGAAGATGGTGACAGCGCTCAGCATGTAATGAAGTTCGGAGATGGTTCGGTACTTGAAACCGATATCATCCTGTTCTCGGCCGGTATTCGTCCGCGTGATGAACTGGCGCGCCAGAGCGGCCTGCTGATTGGTGAGCGTGGCGGTATCATCATTAATGATTATTGTCAGACCTCACATCCGGATATTTATGCCATTGGTGAATGTGCACTTTGGGACAATAAAATTTATGGTCTGGTTGCACCGGGCTATGACATGGCGCGTATCGCGGCAAAACATGTCCTCGGCCAAGAAAGTCATGCATTCGCTGGTGCAGACATGAGTACCAAGCTCAAACTGATGGGCGTGGATGTCGCTTCTATTGGTGATGCACACGCCATGTCACCAGGTGCCTTGAGCTATTTCTATGCTGATGAAGCCGCGCAGGTTTATAAAAAAATCGTGGTGTCAGCAGACAAGACCAAGCTGCTGGGCGCGGTGCTGGTGGGCTGTGCCAAAGAATATAGTGATCTCCTGCAAATGATGCTGAATGGTCTGGCTGTACCGGAGCAACCGGAAAGCCTGATCATGCCGGGCTTTGATCAGTCGACTTCCAAATCAGGTGGTAGTGGTGTCGATTTATTGCCTGACAGTGCGACCATCTGTTCATGTAATAACGTTTCCAAAGCTGATATCTGTTCAGCTATTGATGGCGGTGCAACTTCATTGGGTGCACTGAAAAAATGCACCCAGGCTGCAACGGCGTGCGGTGGCTGTGCACCACTGGTAACGCAGGTTCTCAAATCTGAATTACAGCGTCAGGGTGTCACGGTCAATAATCACCTGTGCGAACACTTTGCCTATTCACGTCAGGAACTGTATCACCTGGTACGCGTGCATGAAATCAAGACATTCTCTGACCTGATTCAGCAACATGGGCACGGCATGGGCTGTGATATCTGCAAACCGACTGTAGCCAATATTCTGGCATCTTGCTGGAATGATTTTGTGCTAAAACCAAGTCATGCCGGTTTGCAGGATAGCAACGACTATTACTTGGGCAATATCCAGAAAGATGGTTCCTATTCGATTGTGCCACGTGTTGCAGGCGGCGAGATTACCCCGGATGGCCTGATTATCATCGGTCAGATTGCCAAAGATTATGGTCTATATACCAAAATCACGGGCGGACAACGAATTGACATGTTTGGCGCGCAGGTACATCAACTGCCTGAAATCTGGGAAAAACTGATCAATGCCGGTTTCGAGTCCGGACATGCCTACGGCAAATCCCTACGTACGGTGAAATCTTGCGTGGGCAGTACCTGGTGCCGTTTTGGAGTCGATGATTCTGTCGGCTTGGCGATTTTCCTGGAGAATCGTTATAAAGGCCTGCGTTCACCACATAAAACCAAAATGGCAGTATCCGGCTGTACCCGTGAATGTGCAGAAGCACAGAGCAAGGATGTCGGTGTCATTGCCACCGAAAAAGGCTGGAATCTATATGTATGCGGCAATGGCGGCATGAAACCGCGCCATGCTGAACTGCTCGCTTCGGATCTGGATACTTCCACCCTAATCAAATATATCGACCGCTTCTTTATGTTCTATATCCAGACGGCGGACCGTCTGCAGCGCACCAGCGTATGGCGTGACAATATGGAAGGCGGTCTGGACTATCTGAAAGATGTCATTGTGCATGATTCACTAGGCATTGCTGCTGAACTGGAAAACCGTATGCAGCATGTGATTGGCACTTATCAGGATGAATGGCGCACCGCGATTGAAGATCCTGAAGTACGCAAACGCTTTAAGACTTTTATTAATGCCAAAGCAGCCGAGCAGAATGACCCGCATATTCAGTTTGCACCTGTACGTGGCCAGATTCGTCCAAAGACAGAAGCTGAACGTGATTTAAACCGTATTCCAGTGGTTGAAGCCTAAATACCACAGTCAGGGAGAATGAAAATGACAATTTTAAAAGACATGAACGAACTGAACTGGTACGAAGTCTGCAATCTGGATGAGATCACTCCGAATACCGGTGTGGCAGCCCTGATTGAAGATCAGCAGATTGCAATTTTTCGCGTGGGTCAGGAACAGCGGGTGTATGCACTCAGCAATCAAGATCCATTTAGTCTGGCCAATGTCATGGCACGTGGCATTCTGGGTGATCTGCAAGGTGAGCGTGTAGTCGCATCCCCAATTTATAAGCAGCATTTCAGTCTGGTGACCGGCCGTTGTCTGGAAGAGCAAGACCAGAAATTACTGGTATTTCCAACCCGAATTGAAAATGGCAAAGTTCTGGTGAGTCCGACTCCACAAAAGACCTATATTTCCAGTAATGGTCAGAACACAGAGCGTTTAAAACTGGTACTGGTCGGAAATGGGCTGGCGGGCATGCGCTGTCTGGAAGACTTGCTGGATATGGCGCCAGATCGTTATGACATTACCGTGATTGGGGAAGAGCCATGGGGCAATTACAACCGGATCATGTTGTCACCGGTATTGTCTGGTGAGAAAAGCTTTGCAGAAATTATGCTGCATTCAGCCGACTGGTATGCCGAAAAAGGCATTCGATTCATCGCTGGAGATGCTGCCAGCTCTATCGACCGTTCACGTAAGCAGGTTCATACCGAAAAAGGTGAAATCGTTGCTTATGATCGTCTGATCCTCGCTACTGGTTCCAAACCCTTTATACCACCAATTTCAGGTGCTGAACTTGAAGGCGTGATTAGCTTCCGGGATATTCAGGATGTTAACCACATGCTGGATTACTGCAAAACCAAGCAAAATGCCGTCGTGATTGGAGGTGGGTTGCTGGGTCTAGAAGCAGCTTATGGACTGAAGCAGCAGGGGATGAATGTAACTGTGCTGCATCTGATGGACCGTATTATGGATCGTCAACTGGATATGAAAGCCAGTCAAATGCTGAAAAAATCAATTGAAGATAAAGGCATCCGAATCATCACTGAAGCCAACACCGAAGAGCTGCTCGGTATAGACGGCCACGTGACTCAACTGCGTTTAAAAGACGGGACAGTGCTGGATGCTGATTTGGTAGTTTTTGCCGTCGGGATTCGACCAAATAAAACTCTGGCTGAACAGGCTGGCTTGCGCTGCAATCGTGGAGTACTGGTGAATGACACCATGCAAACTTATGACCCGAGTATTTATGCAGTGGGTGAATGTATTGAGCATCGTGGTCAGACTTTTGGATTGGTTGAACCCTTATGGGGACAAGCCTTTATCTGTGCGACGCATCTGGCTGAACATGGCCGACTGACCTTTAAGGCACCGACTGTTCCGACCCAACTCAAGGTCAGTGGATGTGATGTCTTCTCGGCCGGAAATTTTGAACCTCAGGATGATTTTGAAGATATCGTGCTGAATGATGAAAAACGTCAAATCTATAAACGGATCATTATCCAGCAGGACAAGGTCATTGGTGCGGTGCTATTTGGCGATACTGAAGATGGGGCTTGGTATGCAGAACTGATTGCGGACCAGACACCAATTAGCAATATCCGCAGCAAACTGCTTTTTGGTCGGGATTTTGCATTAAAAAAGGCAGGGTAATCGGATCAATCTCCCAACCCCTCTTTAAACAAGAGGGGAACCTCTCTCCTTTATTAAAGGAGGGTTGGTGAGGATTAAAGCTTTTGAGACATAGAAAAAATTTAAATCAAACCTGTAAAAGCTAGATATCAGCGTTTTGGTGAAACACGTGAATTTGGATGATTAAGGAGCGCAGCAGCAATGAATAGTATTCCGGTTATGGAACTACATAGCTCTACTGAATCCCAAATAAAAACCACTCAGACGACCTGTCCTTATTGTGGAGTAGGCTGTGGTGTCATCGCGCACGTAAGCCAAACCTCGATGGGTGAAAAGGTTCAGATTGAAGGCGATGTTCAGCATCCTGCGAACTTGGGCAAGTTGTGTATTAAAGGCAGTCATCTTGCCGATACACTTGGCTTAAAAACCCGGCTTCTGCATCCGATGACAGGTCGAAAAGAGCAGCGGCAAATAAGCACTTGGGATCATGCCATTTCTAGTATTGCCAATAAATTTCAGCAATGTATTGATCAATATGGACGCGACAGCATCGCCTTTTATGTCTCCGGCCAGCTTTTGACTGAAGACTATTATGTGGTGAACAAGTTTGTAAAAGGCTATCTGGGTACTGCCAATATTGATACCAATTCAAGACTGTGCATGTCATCTGCTGTGGCGGCACATAAACGGGCTTTTGGCGAAGACCTGGTACCAGCCAGCTATACAGATTTTGAGCAGACAGAAATGGTGGTTCTGGTAGGTTCCAATACTGCCTGGTGCCATCCGGTGCTTTATCAGCGCATCATGAAAGTCAAAGAAGAGCGGGATTTATTCGTGGTGGTGATTGATCCCCGCTTTACCGCAACCTGTGAAGCGGCAGACTTACACTTGCCGATTTTACCAGGTCAGGATGTCGCGCTGTTTAATGGCTTGTTGCAGTATCTTCAGCAAAATGGTCATGCCGATCTGGATTTTGTTACCCAACATACTCAAGGTCTGGAGCAGGCGCTTGCCAGCAGCTCGACAGAGTCATCGATTGAAAGCGTGGCAAGACGTACCGGTATTGCTATTGAAAAATTAATCTTATTTTTTCAAAAATTTGCCCAGACCGAAAAAATTATGAGCCTGTTTTCCATGGGCGTAAACCAATCCTCCCAAGGCGTAGACAAGGCCAATAGCATTATCAACTGTCATTTATTGACAGGAAAAATAGGCAAACCCGGTTCGGCACCTTTTTCCATGACCGGACAACCGAATGCGATGGGCGGACGGGAAGTCGGTGGGCTGGCCAATATGCTGGCCAGTCATCTGGATTTGGATAATCCGCAGCATCAGCAACTGGTGCAGGATTTCTGGCAAAGCCCGGTCATCGCCCGGCAGCCCGGATTAAAAGCGGTAGATTTATTTAAAGCGGTGGAAAGCGGGAAAATCAAGGCCATCTGGATTATGGCCACCAATCCGATCGTGAGTTTGCCCGATGCAGATCAGGTTAAACGCGCTCTGGAGAAGTGTGAATTTGTGGTCGTTTCCGATATTTGTCTCGACACCGATACCACGCAATATGCCGATGTACTGTTACCGGCATTGGGTTGGGGCGAAAAAGATGGCACAGTCACCAATTCGGAGCGCCGTATTTCCCGGCAAAAGGCTTTTTTGACGGCTCCGGGTGAAGCCAAAGCAGACTGGTGGGCCATTTCTCGGGTAGCTCAAGCTTTAGGTTTTCGCGGTTTCAACTTTAGCAATAGCCATGACATTTTTCTGGAACATGCCCGTTTATCTGCCTATCAGAATAGTTCGCTTTCGCAACGTGAAGATACACCCAATTTCCGCTATTTCAACCTGCAAGGTTTAACTCATCTCGGTTTTGCGGAATATCAGAATCTGACACCAGCCCAGTGGCCGGTCTGGGATAAACAAGAAGACCATCAGGTGAGTCAACTATTTAGTCAAGGCCAGTTTAGCCATGCAGATGGCAAAGCCAGATTGGTGCCAACAGTTGCAGCCGATCCGGTACATGCTATTTCTGCTGAATATCCTCTGATCTTGAATACCGGACGCATTCGCGATCAATGGCACACCATGAGCCGTACCGGATTATCTGCCAGTTTATCCCAGCATCGTGCCGAGCCTTATTGTGAGCTGCATCCGCACGATGCGCTAAAATATGGCCTGAAAGATGCCGAGCTGGTCGAGGTGAAATCGGCTTGGGGAAGTTGTGTACTCCGTGTGCAATTTTCACAAAATATGCGACGTGGCCAGATTTTTGCACCGATTCACTGGAACGACCAGTTTGCGTCCGATGCGCGGATTGGCAAAGTGGTGAATCCGGTGGTTGACCCGATTTCCGGCGAGCCAGAGTTTAAGCATACTCCGGTGATGATCCAGCCATTTTATACTCAGTGGCAGGGCGTGCTGTATGTACGGGAAGGCTTTGAACAACAGATCCAGACCATGATTGAAAATATGGTGTGGTGGAGCAAAATTCAAACCACTCAGGCCATCCGTTATGAACTGGCAGACCGGCGCAGGTTTTCTGACATCACCGGGCAGATCAAGAGTCTCTTAGACTTTAATGATGAAAGCTTTGAATGGCTGAATCTCGAAGATCAAACGGCGCATATCAGTCATAGTGTGGTTCTTCAGGATGGCCAGTTAATTGCCAGTTTTTATATCGCACCGGCGGCATTATTGCCAGATCGTGACTGGGTGGCTGGCCTGTTTAGACGTGAACGTCTGAGTGCATTACATCGTAAAGCATTGCTGGCAGGTCAGGCCATGTCGATGGGAAATAGTGAAGGAGCATTGGTCTGTAGCTGTTTTAAGGTCGGCAAGAACCGAATTATTCAAACCATTAAAGATAAAAATATCACGCATGAAAAACAGGTGACTGCATGTCTAAAAGCCGGAGGAAATTGCGGTTCATGTTTGCCAGAAATTAGAGGCCTGATTAAAGCCTGCCAGACGGAGTACATAGAATGAAAAGAAAAGCAGTTAAAACGGTGTCTTATCCGGAAACCGATGTGGTGATCCTGGCCGGCGGTTTAGCGCGGCGCATGAATGGCATCAATAAATTGCTGCACAAATTTGATGATGAAATCCAGCTCATTAAAATCCATCATCAGTTGAAGTCCCGGGCAAGCAAAGTCTGGGTCAATAGCCATCGGGATCACTCTATTTATAAACGGATGATTCCTTCGATTGATTTTTATCAGGACGATGAACCCGGCTTTCAGGGACCATTGATGGGCATGAAGAGTGCCTGGTCACATGTGGAATCTGATTATGTGCTGTTCGTGCCTTGTGATGTGACCTATATCCCCAAAAAGGTCATTTCACGTTTACATCAGGCCTTGCAACGACATCCCTTATGTGAAGTGGCGGTAGTTGAAATCAATGAAAAGGCATTGTTTCCATTCTGTCTGATGAAACGCAGCAGCTTACCCACGCTTATACAACATCTTGAAAATGATCAGCACAGTTTAAAACTCTGTTTTGCTGACATGCACATGCAGCGGGCAAGTTTTAAAAATCGTGCCCTGTTTTTCCACAGTATTAATTCATTTGATGAGCTACAGCAGCATCAACAGCTTAACTTTCTTTAGCATTTAAAATGCTAAAAGCCGAATCATCATATTCTGGCTCACCAAAATATTGCTTTTTTTATTTTTCGAACAAAATTTCGGACTAAAAAAGAACAAATATTATCCATTAATATTATTTAAAAATAAATTTGTGCAAAGTTGGAACACTTATTGCTTATTCATTGTGAAGAAATAGGGCAGTAAATCAAGACTGTTAAATAACCGTGCAGATCTCATCATGGACCGCAGCAATGAACAGCATGAAAGTTTTAGCATCTCGCAGTATCTTTCAGGATCAGTTTGGACGCCAGAAACGTAAGTTGCGGATCTCGGTGACTGACCGCTGTAATTTTAAATGCAGCTATTGCATGCCTGAACATCCGGAATGGATGAATAAAAAAGATTTGCTCAGTTTTGAAGCCCTGTATGCTTTTTGCGAGTTTATGGTGCGACACGGGATTGAGCAGATCCGCGTGACGGGGGGCGAACCGTTGATGCGCCAAGGCATCGTTCATTTTATTGCCTGCTTACAGACATTGAAAGCAATTGGCCTGAAACGTATTTCCATGACCAGTAATGGCCATTATTTAAAAGATTATGCTCAAGCGCTTAAACAGGCAGGACTGGACGATCTGAATATCAGTCTAGACAGTCTTGATCCAAAGCAGTTTCAGCAACTGACCCAAAAACAGTTACAGCCTGTACTTCAAGGTATTTCTGCCGCACAGCAGGCAGGTTTGACCGTCAAGATCAATAGTGTGCTCATCAAAGGCATCAATGACAATCAGATTATTCCTTTGGTGAAATGGGCACAGCATCAGGCTATAGAACTGCGTTTTATTGAGTTTATGCCCCTCGATGGCGATCAGAAATGGAATCCGTCTGATGTCATCAGTGAGCAGGATATCCTGGATCAACTGAAAACTGAATTTGATGTCCAGGTATCTCAAGGACAAGGCGCCAATCCAGCCCGTGGCTATTTGGTCAATGGGCAGCCTTTGGGGATTATTTCCACCATTACCCATTCATTTTGCAGTGATTGTGACCGTCTGCGCCTCAATGCCCAAGGTGAATTTTATAACTGTTTATTTGCCAGACAAGGCCTGAACCTTAAGGCAGATATCGAACAACTGGCGCTGGATCATTTCGCCACACAGACATTTCAGCACAAGCTCCACGCTTATATCTGGCATAAAGAGGCCGGCTTCCATGCGATCCAGCAATCACCAATACAAAAGCCGATCCGAAAAATCAGCATGCACAGCATTGGAGGGTAAATATGTCACTCACTCAGCAAAAATTAATTCATATCAAAATAGAAGCCTTCGGTGCGATTGAACGACAAATTCCCACAGATTTAAATTTGCAATGCGAGTCTGAAATTCAGGTTTCTGAAGTCCTGAACCAGTTGCTATCCCTCTATCCCGATATACAGCCCATGCTGGAACGTTGTGCCTGTGCAATCGGTGAAGACATTATTTCCAGACAGAATGTTTTAAATCGTGACAGTACGCTGGTGCTGTTATCGCCGGTAGCAGGAGGCTGAGATGCAACTCAAGTCACTAAAACAATTTGCCCGAATCCAGCAGACTGCTTTTAGTCTGGAGGATTTTGATGGTATCCAGCATTTTCCGGAATGTGGTGGAATCGGCATCTTTGTCGGAACAGTACGTAACCATCATCAGGGGAAAGCTGTGCGTGCCCTGAAATATACCGCCTATGCGCCTGTGGCTGAAAAAATGATTCGTGAAATTGAACAGCAGATCCAGATCAAATACCAGGTGTCTTATGTGCGGGTAGTGCACCGTATTGGTGAGCTGGAGGTTGGGGAAACAGCCATTATTGCTATGGCTTATGCGGCCCATCGTCGTGAGGCCTTCGCTGCCTGTGAGGAAGCTGTGGAACGGGTGAAGCATGAGGTTCCGGTCTGGAAAGAAGAGTTTTATCTGGATGGTAGCAGCCAGTATGTGGAAGGCTGTTGTATTCGAAAAGATCATGGACCTGAAACTAATCACTCTCATCATGCAGAAGAAGCGCATTGTCACCATCACCATGTAGCAGAACACGCTTGCCAATCACCATCTAATTAAATGCGTCCAATGAGGATGCATAAGATGAATCACTTTAAAACAGATTTTAAAAATTAGCCTGGGATGAATCATGAAAAATGTAGGGATGAAAGCAGAAAGTTACCGTACAGCAATTGCCACTGGAATCCTGCATGCACCGCCACATTGCATTGAGCTGCTACGTAATGGCAATACTGAAAAAGGGGATGCCCTGAAAACAGCACGCATTGCCGGCATTCTAGGTGCCAAACGGACCGATGAGCTGATTCCATTGTGCCATCCATTACCGATTTATCGTGCCGATGTGGAATATGAACTGTGTGATGCACATGTCGAAATTATTGCTACTGTTGAAACCATTGGACCCACTGGTGTGGAAATGGAAGCTTTGACAGCGGTCAGTCTGGCAGGTCTGACCTTGTATGACATGCTGAAGCCGCATTGTGAACCGGAAGATTTGTCGCTGGATCAATGCAGGTTGCAGCAGAAAAAAGGCGGAAAATCACATTTTACCCGGGTACTTAAAGAGAGTCTGTCCGCTTCGGTTATTGTGCTGTCCGATACGGTTGCAGCAGGCAAAAAGCCGGACACTGCCGGGCAAAACGTACTGGAAATTTTAAAAGAAGCCAGTTTTGGTCCTATAAGTTATCAAGTTATTTCCGATAGCCCAGAACAGCTCTTGACCCTGATTGAACAGCAGAAAAATCAGTATCCGCTGATTCTAACTGTGGGCGGTACTGGATTGGGTCCTAAAGACCTGACAGTCGAAACCTTGCAACCTTTGCTGCAACGGGAAATCCCCGGCTTGATGGAAGCTTCGCGTAGTTTTGGGCAAAAACGTACCCCTTATGCGGCATTAAGTCGTGGCGTGGCTGGCTATATTGAGAACAGTCTGGTGATGACCCTGCCGGGAAGTCGGCAGGGGGCGAAAGAATCCCTGATCGCGGTACTTCCTGCGTTAGTGCACTTGTTTGATGTACAAAAAAATATTCCACATTCGGGAGGCTATCAATGAATCAGGCAATATCGCATTCAGCCTGCGGTGCTGAGCCGGGACTGATTTCTGTTGATCAGGCACTACAGATGATACTTGAGCAGACGAATGTCTTGGCAACTGAAAGCCTGCCGCTTGTTCAGACTCTGAATCGCTATCTGGGAAAAGCGATTGATTCGGCTATTCCATTGCCGCTGTTTTCACAAAGTGCTGTAGATGGCTATGCGCTTTGTAGTGCAGAAAATGTTAGTGCTCACAGCACTTTTGAACTCATTGGAGAGATTCGGGCAGGGCAAAGTACTGAAATTGAACTGCGGCCAGGTCAGGCGGTCCGGATTTTTACCGGTGCCAGGATTCCAGCAGGAACTACAACGGTCGCCCGTCAGGAAATTGTCAAATGCCATGCCAATCAAATCATTATTACAACAGACCTAAAGCCTCATACGGATATACGTGATGCAGGCGAGGAAATCGCACAAGGGCAGCGTCTGGCAGATGCAGGTCAAAAACTGCATGTAGGTGCAATTGCAGCTTTGAGCATGGCAGGCGTAAAGCAGGTTTCAGTCTATCGTTATCCTAAAATTGCTGTTGTGATTACTGGAGATGAAGTCGCTTCCAGCATTGAAGACCTGAATTCCGGAAAAATCTTTGACGCCAATGCTCCACTGATTCAGGCCTGGTTTCAATCACAGGGTCAAAACGTAGATATTCTGCATGTTTCAGATAATGAGTATGAGCTGCAAACGTTAATACATCGTCTTAAAAACCAATACGACTTCATATTGACCACAGGCGGGGTTTCGGTGGGTGATTATGATTTCATTCGTCCTGTTGCCCTGGAGCAGGGTTTTGAGCAGATTTTCTGGAAAGTGAAGCAGAAGCCCGGAAAACCGATGTTATTTGCCAAGTATCGTCGAGATGATCAAGGTTACTGTTATCTCTTGGGTTTGCCGGGAAATCCGGCTGCCGTGTATGTCGGGATGCAAATCTATACGGCAACTTTACTGAATGCCTTACAAGGGCAAAAGCAGTCACCTGCATGGCTTAGTGCGGTAATGACGCATGACTTGAAAGCGGATGCACGTGAACGCTTTTTAAGAATGGCTGCCGAATTTGATCAGGGCACTTTAAAGCTCAAAAGCCTGGCGAAACAGCAGTCGCATATGTTGAGTAATCTGATGCAGGCCAATTGTCTGGTACGTATTCCGGCCGGAACAGAAATCCAAGCCGGGCATGTGGTACAGGGTTTACTGATTTGAAATGCCTGTCGCAATTCTCAATATTCGAATCACATAGAATGAGAAAGATGGATTTATTCAAAGTTCTACTCACTGGCGTGCTGTTGACTAGCCCCATGCTGTATGCCGAAACAGTTAAAATATATGCCGCAGCCAGCCTGACCAATGCGATTACTGATATTTCCAGACTATATGAGCAACAGCATCAGGACATCCAGATCGTTCCGGTTTTTGCTGCGTCTTCGGTATTGGCGAAACAAATTGCGGCGGGAGCGAGCAGTGATCTATTTTTCTCTGCAGACCTAGACTGGATGAATGATCTGATCAAGAAACAAAAAATTCAGATCGGTCAGATTCGACCTATGCTTTTGAATGAACTCGTATTGATTAGTTCTATTCAGCAAAAAAATCATTTTAAAATGTCAGCTGACTTTAATTTTGCGAAAGCCTTTCAGGGTTATTTATGTACCGGACAAATGGAATCGGTGCCTGCTGGAAAATATGCCAAACAAAGCTTAACCGGGCTGGGCTGGTTGAATCAGCTTCGAGGCAGAATTGTCGGTACGGATAGCGTCCGTTCAACTCTCGCATTTGTAGAACGTGGCGAATGTCAGGTCGGTATTGTGTATAGAACTGATGCCTTGATGAGTAAAAAAGTTAAAATTTCGGGGGTGTTTCCAGCCAGAACACATCGTCCGATTGTGTATCCGATTGCTTTAACCCGGCAGGGCCAGAAAAATCAGGCAGCAGTCCAATTTTCTAAATTTATCCAGACGAGTCCAAGGGCCAGGCAGATTTTCTAGAAATATGGTTTTAAGCTTAAGGTAGGCTAACTGCTCATGCTTACACCAGAAGAACTGAGTGCCTTAGCGCTTTCAGCCAAAGTAGCGGGCTTTGCCACAGCGGTGTGTCTGCCATTTGCTATCGCCGTAGCATGGTTACTGGCGCGTTATGAATTCAGGGCCAAATTTCTCGTAGAGGCAATATTGCAGATGCCTATGGTGCTACCGCCGGTAGTACTGGGCTATCTTCTGCTCCTGCTATTTGGTCATCAGGGTATGCTGGGGCAATATCTACATAAATGGGGAATTCAGCTGATATTTAACTGGAAAGGTGCGGTACTGGCAGCAATGATTGTGGCATTTCCTTTAATGGTTCAACCAATTCGCTTGTCTTTTCAAATGATCAACCGGCAGTTAGAACAGGTGGCAGGATCTTTGGGCGCCACACCATGGCGGGTATTCTGTAGCATTAGCCTGCCTCTGGCTTTGCCTGGAATTTTAATCGGCAGCATTTTATGTTTCAGCCGCAGTCTGGGAGAATTTGGTGCCACGATTACCTTTGTTGGCAATATTCCAGAAGAAACCCGTACCATTCCCATCGCCATTTATAGCCTGTTACAACAGCCTGATGGAGAAAGTATGGCTATGCGTTTGGTCATTTTATCTCTGATTCTGGCTTTTTCAGCCTTGATTGCAAATTACTGGATCATGCAGAAGTATCAACGTAAATTGGAGGGCTAAGATGCTGAAGTGTGATTTTCAGTTTAATTACGCAAATTTCCAGCTACAGGCCAGTCTGGATATGCAGACACAATTGATTGGTATTGTGGGAGCCTCAGGAAGTGGGAAAAGCACCTTTTTAAAAAATATTGCAGGGCTATTAAAACCATCACAAGGCTTTATTCATTTTCAGCAAAAAATATTATTTGATCATCAGCAGAAACTGAATATTCCTGTTCATCAAAGAAAAATTGGGTGGTGTTTTAAAAAGTATGCTGACATTAAATGAAGCCATTATTGATGTAAAAGAAGGTTAAGTCGAAGGCTTTAAAATGGTTTTCAAGC